>NZ_JBHWIE010000001.1:0-124177 GCF_042732085.1 Actinosynnema sp. NPDC059797 | reverse complement strand
CGGCCTGGCCCAGCGCCGGCCTGGCCCAGCGCCGGCCTGGCCCAGCGCCGGCCTGGCCCAGCGCCGGCCTGGCCCAGCGCCGGCCTGGCCCAGCGTCGAGCCCGGCTCAGCACCGAGCCCAACCCCCGCCCGGCCGGTGCCGGTGCCCGCTCAGCCCTCCCCGCCGCGCCCCCTCACCCCTGCTGATCCCGCCACGCGCCCCCTTCCCACGCCTCCTCCACGTACCGCCGGAAGCTCTTCGGCGGCCGGCCGGCGACCCGCTCGACGTCGTCGGTCAGGCCCGGCTCGCCCAGCGCCCCCCACGCCGCGATCTGCGCCTCCGCCACCTCGGCCGGCACCACCGCCCGGTAGTCGTCCGCCGTGCCCCGGTACACCACCTCGCGCCCGGTGACCTCGGTGATCGTGCGCAGCGCCGCCGGGAACGACAGCGCCTCCGGCCCGCTCAACTCGTAGGTGCGGCCCTCGTGCCCGTCCTCGGTCAGGGCCCGCACCGCCACCGCCGCGATGTCGTCGGCGTCCACGAACCCCTGCGCCCTGTCTCCCAGCGGCAGCACCAGCTCGCCCGCCAGGACCGAGGGCCGGAAGAACCCCTCGTCGAAGTTCTGGTCGAACCAGTCCGGCCGCACGGCGGTCCAGTCCGCGCCCGAGCCCGCGACCAGCGCCTCGGCCGCCAGCAACCGCTCGTCGCGCATCTCCTCGATGCCCCGGCTCGACAGCAGCACGAGCCGCCGGACGCCCCGGTCGACGGCCTCGTGCACGAACTCCGGTTCGACGGGCAACTCGTGCGGCGCCATCAGGTACACGCGCTCGACGCCGTCCAGCGCGGGCGCCCAGGTCTCGCGGTCGGTCCAGTCGAAGCGCACGTCGCCGTGCCGGGAGGCCCGGCGCACCGGGTGGCCCAGTTCGGTGAGCTGCGCGGCCACCCGACGGCCCGTCGAGCCGGTGGCGCCCAGTACGAGGATCGGTCGATCAGCCATGGGCCGACGAAACCACGGTGGTCTGACATTTTTGCGTTGTGCCTGGTCAGCCGGTGCGGTATCGGTGGGCGGTGATCAGCGAGAGCGCAGCGCTGCGACTGGGTTCGTCGATCGCCTCCCACGCCGCGAAGGCGTGGTTGGGGCGCCGGAAGTCCACCTTCGAGCGCACCGCCTCGCTGGCCGAGCTGGCCCAGGCCGAGCTGAAGGGGCCGTTGCAGCAGCGCAAGCTGGAGAACCTGGTCGAGCGCATCGGCAACCAGGTGGCCGAGCAGCTCGCGCCGGTGATCGCGCAGCGCTTCGCGGACCTGCCGGAGCACGAGGCCGAAGCCGCCGTCCAGGCCGTGGTCGACGTGCTGGGTGAGGTGGACCTGTCCGACGAGGCCCTCCTGGCGACCGACGCCGACCCCGAGGTGCTGGCCAGGCAGGTCCGCCGCCGGTTCCCGGACCGCGCCCGCCTGCTGTCGGAACGGGCCGGGCGCCTCCACGAGCTGGCCCTCGACCAGGCGTGCCGGCACCTGGTCCAGGTGGTCCGCCACCTGCCGTCGTTCCAGCCGGCCGCGCTGGCCGAGGTCCTGGGCCGGCTGTCCGCCCAGTCCGACCAGCTCGACCGGCTCCTCGCCCGCACGCCCACGACCAGCCTCCACGCGCCCGAGGGCGCCAACCGCGACGAGGAGTTCCGGGCCGAGTACCTGCGCCACGTGGCCAACACCCTCGACCGCCTCGAACTGCTCGGCCTGCCGGGGGACGAGCAGCCGAAGCTGGCCCTGACCGTCGCCTACCTGAGCCTGAGCGTGTCCGACCGGACGGAGGGGAGCCGGCACGCGCGCCCGGTGCTCTGGCTGGACCGGCAGCCGAACCGCGAGGCCGAGGGCGTCCCGGTCGAGGCGGCCATCCGGGACCGGACGCGGGTCCTGCTCCGGGGCGAGGCGGGTTCGGGCAAGACCACGCTCCTGCACTGGCTGGCGGTCCGGGCCGCGCGCGGCCGGCTCGGCGGGGCGGTCGCCGGGTGGAACGACCTCGTCCCGTTCGTGGTCCGCCTCCGCAGCTACCCCGAGGGCGACCTGCCCGGACCCGAGTCCTTCACCGCCCACTGCGCCGCGCCCGTCGCCGACCTGGCCCCGAAGGGCTGGGTCCACCGGCTCCTGCGGGCGGGTGAGGCGATGCTGCTGGTCGACGGCGTGGACGAGGTGCCCGCCGCGCGCCGCCGGGTGGTGAAGGCGTGGCTGCGCGAGCTGCTGGAGGCGTTCCCGGACGCGCGGGTCGTGGTCACGTCGCGGACCGCCGCGGCGGACAGCCGCTGGCTGGAGGACGAGGAGTTCACGACCGTCACCCTGGAACCGATGAACCCGGCGAACATCGCCGCTTTCGTCGAGCGCTGGCACGAGGCGGCCGGGCTGTCCGGCGGTGCCGCGGAACGCCGGATGCGCGGCCAGTTGGAACGCCCGCACCTCCGCGAACTCGCGGCAAGCCCCCTGCTGTGCGCGATGCTGTGCGCGTTGAACCTGTCCTACCGCTCGGAATTGCCGCGCAACCGCATGGACCTGTACGCCAAGGCGCTGACCATGCTGCTGCACCTGCGCGACGCCGAACGCGGGATCGCCGGTTTGCTGGGCGACACCGAGAAACGCGTCCTGCTGCGCGACCTGGCCTGGCGGCTCACCCTCGCCAACAAAGTGGAGTTCCGGTCGGAGGAGGCGCTGGAGCACGTTTCCCGGAAGATGCCCGGCATGCCGGACGTCGACGTGGCCCCGGAAGTGCTGTTCAAGCACCTCCTCGAACGCAGCGGCGTGCTGCGGGAACCGGTGCCCGGCCGCGTCGACTTCGTCCACCGCACCTTCCTGGAATACCTCGCCGCCGACGAGGCGGTGCAGCAGCACCACGTCCCGACCCTGATCGCGCACGCCCACCTGGACGACTGGTGGGAAACCACGGTGATGGCGTGCGGCCACGCCACGTCGAAACAGGCGAGCGAACTCCTGACCGGCATCGTGGACCGCGCCGAAGCGGAACCGACCAGGGCCCGCCGCCTCCGGCTCCTCGCCGCCGCGTGCCTGGAGACGGTGCGCGACGTCGATCCGGAGGTGCGCGCCCGCATCGACGCCGTGATCGAGGACAAGCTCGTCCCGCCGCGCAGCCTGCGCGAGACGCAATCGCTTGCGTCCATCGGCCACCGGGTGCTGCGACACCTCCCGACCAGCCTCGACGGCCTGTCGGAGGCCCAGGCCGCCGCGACCGTGCGGGCCGCCGCCCTGACCGGCGCGATCGAGGCGATCCCGCTGCTGGCCCGGTACGCCGGGGACACGCGCGACAAGGTGCAGAAGGAGTTGGAGCGGGGTGGGCAGTTCTTCGAACCCGAGCGCTACGCGGAGGAGGTGCTCGCGGACTCACCCCTGTGCGACGGTGATTTCACCCTGACGTCGAAGCACCTACTGCCGCACGTCTCGCGGCTCCGCCACCTCGCCAGGCTCTCCGTCGAGTTCGACTTCCACGAGAAACTGCCCGACCTGCTCCTCTTGTCAGGCCTCCCGCTGCTGCACAAGGTCTTCGTCCCCCTGTACTACGACAGCGTGGTCGACTTGAGGGCGCTCAGTGAGCACGAAACCCTCTCCTCTATGGTCCTCTCCAATGCCAAGGGGTTCACCCACCTGCGCTCACTTGTCAAACTCCCCCTCCACTACCTGGCCCTGGGTCGATTGAGGGAAGTGCGCAGCCTGCGCCCGTTGGGGGCGATCGAATCGCTCGGCGGAATCAGCCTGACCCATGCCGGCAAGAAAATCCTGTCCACCCTTGAAGAAATGCCACAGGTGCACAGGCTTCAAGTCATGTGGGGTTTCGAGGGTGGTGGGGAAGAGGTTCTGGTGAAGGCCTTCCCCGGGACCAGGTGGATCAACATCGTCGGCGACATGAGGGCGGACGTCGCGCCATTTCGAGTGCTTCCGCTGCGCACCATGATGCTCCAGCGCTCGGTGTTGCGGAGCCTCTCGCCACTCGCCGATTTCACCGGCTTGGCGGAACTCGACATCGCCAACCTCGATTTCGACGGCGACCTGAACCCGTTGGCGGGCCTCCGACTGGAGCGGCTGGTGCTCGACCGGCGGGCGGGGTACCGGGGTCTCGAAGCCCTGGACCCGGCGACGAAGGTCGTCTACAAGTAACCGCCTCAGGCCACCGGCGCCCGTGACAGCACCACGGCCAGCCCGAACGCCACCCCCATCACCGCCAGCTCGAACGCCGCCCACCCCACCACCGCCGTCGGCTTGTGCCGGGCGATGTGGGGCAGCAGCCGCCACCGGATGTGCGCGCCCAGCGCCGCCAGCGCCGCCGCGCACACCACCTTGCCCACCAGCACCAACCCGTACGACGTGGTGAACAGGGAGCCCGGCAGGGTGATCACGGGGTTGAGCGCCAGCTCCAGCACCCCGTTGAACAGCCCCGTCACCGACACCAGCACCAGCGACACCGTGGCCAGCTTGGAGAACTTCGGCAGCGCCTCGGCCAGCAGCCCGCGCCGGTGCGCCACCAGGACCACCAGCGCGGCCAGGCCGCCGGTCCACGCGGCCGCGCCCAGGATGTGCAGCTCCATCGAGATCATGGAGTAGTCGTGGTACTTCCAGTTCGACGCGTGGCCGGTCACCGGCAGCGGCAGGAGGCCGAACATGGAGATCAGGATCCGCAGCTCGGCGGGCACCGACTCGCCCTTGCGGACCGCCAGCACGCCGATCCACAGGTAGACCAGCGCGCACACCGCGCTGAACAGCAGGCCCTGCCCGGCGCCGACCCGCCGCACGTAGTCCACGACCAACGGCATGGTCAGCTCGGTGTCCGGCCTGGTCTCGTACGCCCTGATGACGATCGACAGCAGCGCGGTGAACGCCCACACGGCCGCCGCGACCACGGCGGCCGGCCGCGCCAGGCGCATCACCGGCTCGGTCAGGGCGGGCCGGCTGAAGCCCAGCAGCTTCGGCAGCAGGGACAGGCCGACGACGACCGTCGCGGCCAGGTCCAGGACCACCCGCACGACCGGGTGGCCGAACCGGACCACCGCCCCCGGCTCGGCCACGCCGACCACCTCGGGGGTGGTCGACAGGCCGAGGCCCAGCAGCACGCCGACGACACCGCCCGCGAGCAGCCCGCCGACGACCCAGTAGCGGTTCGCGGGGGTGGTGGTCCGGTTCACCGTCATCGCTGTTCGCCGCCGCCCCGCAGCGCGAAGAACACGCCGCCCGCGAGCAGCACCACGGCGCCCGCGATCCACACCCAGATGGGCACGCCGCCGCCCGACCCGGACGCCTGGTCCTGCGCGGCGGCGGACGTGGCGGGCGCCGGGGTGCCGTCGCCCGCCTTGGTCAGGGTGAACTTGAGCGAGCCGCTGACCGGGTGCCCGTCGGCGGACAGGATCCGGTAGCTGACCGCGTACTCGGCGGCCGGTCCCAGCGGGCGCAGCGGGAACGTGACGACGTTGTCCCGGATCGTCGGCTCGCCGTCCGCCTCCCAGCGCGTGCCCCCCGGCCCGGTGACGCTGATCGTGTTGAACCCGTCCCCGCCGGTCACCGGCTGGTCGAAGGTCAGCGTGATCGCGGCCGGTCCGGCCTCCACCGACGACCCGTCCTTCGGGTCGCTGCTGATCAGCACGTTGTGCGCGAGCGCGGGGGTGGCGGTGCCGAGCACCACCGCACCCGCGACCAGGCCGGTCAGCAGCAGCGAGACGACGCGCCTCATGCCGTCGGCTTGCCCGAGCGGCGGGACCGCAGCACGGCGCCCGCGCCGAACCCGAGGCCGAGCGCGCCGACCGCGAGGCCCGCGCCGCCCAGCCAGCGGGCGGTCTCGTCGGTCGCGGTGGCCTCGGCGGCGTGACCGCCCTCCTCCGAGGACGACGGCGCGGAGGTGGCGGCGGCGCCGTGGTCGTCACCGTCGGACGCGACCAGCTTCAGCACCGGCGCGGGCCGCTCCGGCTCGTCGCCGCCCTCGGCGGGCGGCGGCGCGTTCCAGTCCACGACCTCGCCGCTGTCGTAGGTCTGCTTGGTCGGCAGGACGAGCTGCTCGGTGTTGTCCGGCAGCGGTCCGATGGACAGGTCGAACTCGTTGAACTGGCCCGGCTCGATGCGGTTGCCCGGCTCGGCGGTCCAGGTCACCGTGCGGACCGCCTCGGTCACCTGGCGGCCGTGGTTCTCCACGGGGTTGGCCAGCTTCTCCTTGACCGCCTCGACCTTCCAGCCGGGGACCGGCTTGGTGCTGACCGAGGCCAGCGGGTACTCGGCGGGCAGGGTCAGTTCGAGCTTGACGGTGCCCGCGTCGGGGCGCTCGTTGGGCACCCGCAGGGTCACCTTGCTGTAGCCGCCCTGCTTGGCGGGTGCGGGCGTGGACGCCGTGACGTGCGCGGACGCGATGCCCGCGGTGCCCAGCGCGAGGAAACCGGCGGTGGCGAGGACCGCGCTCGCCTTCGCGAGCGCGGAACGGTGGGTCGACATGGAGTTGTGGCTCCTGAAAACCAGAGGGTCAAGGGACTCGGGTGATCAGGGGGCGCGGTGGTCCGCGGCGGCCGTGCACGCGCCTGAGCAGCACCGACACCAGCCGGTCCACCACCGGGGCGGGTGCGGGCGGGAGGGGCGGTCCCACCGGGGCGGGCACCGCGGGCAGCACCGGCAGCAGCCGGGCGGCGGCCGTGGCGAGCGCGCGCAGCACGGCGTCGGCGCGGGCCAGCAGGAGGCCGGTCAGCAGCGCGGCGACCGCGTGCGCGGCGGTCATCGCCACCGGGTCGAACGCGTGGCCGGACCCGCCGGGGACGTGGTGGCCGAGGTTGAACAGCCCGTGCTGGGCGACCTGGGCGAGCCCCAGCGTGGCCAGGACCGGCCAGGGGCCGCGGCCGCGCTCGGCGAGCGCCGTGCCCGCGAACGCGATCAGCAGCGTCAGCGGCAGCGCGCCCGCGAACTCGGCCATCCGGCCGCCCGCGACGCCGTGCGCGGTGACGCTCAGCGCGGCGGACGTGACGGACAGCAGCACGGCCCGCGCGAAGCGGGTCGGGGCCGGCCGTCTGGTCACGACCCAGAGCCTAGGAGGTCAGGGCCCGCCGGCGTGAACCACTGCCGCCGTTCAGGGGTTTGAACTGGGCCGAACGGGGGTAGGCGGTCCACCGTGGCACTCCACGGCGAACCAGTTCACCAAACCCTGCCCGGCGAGCCGAGGGCCGACCACCCGGGGCGCACCGACCGCGTCGTGTTCGGGGTGGCCGCCGCCGTCGCGCTCGCGTTCATCGGGTGGGGCGTCTTCGGCACGGACTCCCTCGGCCGGGCGGCCAGAACGGTCCTGAACTGGGTCATCACCAACCTGGGCTGGGCGTTCGTGCTCTCCGCGTCCGGGTTCGTGGTGTTCGCGCTGTGGCTCGCGGTGAGCCGCTACGGGCGCATCCCGCTCGGCCGCGACGACGAGGAGCCGGAGTTCCGGACGGTCTCGTGGGTCGCCATGATGTTCAGCGCGGGCATGGGCATCGGCCTGATGTTCTACGGGGTCAACGAGCCGCTGACGCACTTCGCGTCGCCGCCGCCGGGCACCGTGCCGGCCGGTTCGGACGCGGCCGTCCAGACCGCGATGGCCACCACGCTGTTCCACTGGACCCTGCACCCGTGGGCGATCTACGCGGTGGTCGGCCTGGCCATCGCCTACGGCAGCTTCCGGCGCGGGCGCAGCCAGCTGGTCAGCGCGGCGTTCGCGCCGCTGCTGGGCAGGCGCGCCGCGGGCGGGCCGGGCCGGGCGATCGACGTGCTGGCGATCTTCGCGACGCTGTTCGGGTCGGCCGCCTCCCTCGGGCTCGGCGCGCTCCAGATCGGCAGCGGCCTGCGCGCCGCCGGGTGGCTGGGCGAGGCGGGCAACGCGGTCCTGGTGGGCGTGATCGCGGTGCTGACCGCGGCGTTCGTCGCGTCGGCGGTGTCGGGCGTGGCCAAGGGCATCCAGTGGCTGTCGAACACCAACATGGTGCTGGCCGTGGTGCTCGCCGTGTTCGTGTTCGTCGTCGGCCCGACGGTGTTCGTGCTCAACCTGGTGCCCGCCGCGATCGGCGACTACTTCCGCGACCTGGCCGACATGGCGAGCCGCACGGCCGCGGTCGGCGGCGACGCCACCCAGGAGTGGCTGGCCGGGTGGACGATCTTCTACTGGGCGTGGTGGATCTCGTGGACGCCGTTCGTCGGCATGTTCATCGCCCGGATCAGCCGGGGCCGCACGATCCGCCAGTTCGTGGCCGGCGTCGTCGGCGTGCCGAGCCTGGTCAGCCTGCTGTGGTTCTGCGTGTTCGGCGGCACGGCCATCCACGCCGAGCGCGAGGGCGCCGGCCTGGCGGACGCCGCCACCCCCGAGGGTCAGCTGTTCGCCCTGCTCGACGGCTTCCCGCTGGCCGGCGTGGCGAGCCTGGTGGTCATCGTGCTGGTGGCGATCTTCTTCATCTCCGGCGCGGACGCCGCCTCGGTCGTGATGGGCACGCTCTCCCAGCGCGGCTCGATCCGCCCGGCCAAGGCGGTCGTGGTCTTCTGGGGCGTGCTGACCGGCGCGGTGGCCGCGGTGATGCTGCTGGTCGGCGGTTCGAGCGGGCTCACCGGCCTGCAGAACCTGACGATCATCGCCGCGCTGCCGTTCCTGGTGGTGATGGTCGGCCTGTGCGCGTCCCTGGCCCGCGACCTGCGCAGCGACCCGCTGATCCGGCGCGAGGAGCGGGTCGCCGAGGTCATCGACGAGGTCCTCCAGCCGCAGGACCCGGAGGAGAAGGCCCTGCGCGTGGTCAAGCGGCTCATACGCCGAGGCGTTTGAGCAGCTCGGCCTCCAACCCGTCCAGGTCGGCCGACACGGCGCGGTGCGCGGCCCGGCGCCGGGGCGCGGGCATCCGCTCCGAGGCGCGCACGGCCGCGAGCAGCTGGGCCAGCCGCCGCTCGGTGGCCTCCACGTAGCCCCGGTCGCCCTCCCGCACCTGCTCCAGGGCCTCGTCGAAGCCCGTGATCCGGGCGTGCAGGGCGGCGCCGCGCCCGGAGTACCTGGTGAGCTGGTCGACCGGCACCCCCAGCCGCGCCGCCCGGTAGTGGTCGTAGCGGTCGCTGACCAGCGCGGCGGCCCGAGCGGCCATCGGCGCGACCACGGGGATCAGCGCGGGCGCCAGCACCTTGGCCACGCCCACGAGGTTCTTCGCCCTGCTGGGGGTGAACCCCTTGCCCTTCGCGCGAGCCATGGCGGCACCTCCTCGCCGCAAACACTAGAGCCGTCCGCGAAAAAGATCGACTCGACTCCGAGAGGTTGCCGGACGACCGCGCGAGCGGCGGCTTACCCTGCAACAGTGACTTCCCAGGTGCTGCTCGACGCCGGCGTGGTCACTCGTTGCCGGCGGCGGGTGCACCTCGAACACGACCCACAAACGCGTGACCTGCCCAAACCGCCGCCCGACCCGACCGGCCGGCAGCGCCGGGCCGACGCGGGCGAGCACCGGCGCGCGGTGGCCGCGGCGCTGGGCAGGTTCGTCGGCTCCGACCTGATGGAGATCCCGCAGGACGTCCCCTCGGCGGACCGCGAACGGGTGACGGACGCCGCCATGCGGTCCGGTGTGCCGTTCATCTGGGGCGCCGCCCTGCCGCGCGACCCGCTGGGCGGCCGGCGCGGCGGCATCGACCTGCTGGTCAAGGAGGCCACCGGCTACGTGCCGGTCCTCGTCGTCCGGCACAAGGTCAGCGACCCGGGCCAGGGCGCCCGCACGTCGCCCCTGTCCCACCCGCTGCCCAGCGGCGCCCGGAACGACCCGCTGCGCAAGGTGCGCCCGCAGCCGCGCGACCAGCTCCGCCTGGCCCACGCCCAGCGCCAGCTCCAGGCGGCCGGGTTCGCCGCGCGCGGCCGCGCGACCGGCGGCGTGATCGGCATGGACGGCGATGTCGTCGTCTGGCACGACCTGGAAGCGCCCACCTGGCCCAACAGCCGCACCGCCCTGTCCGAGTACGACTCGCGCTTCTCCGACCGCCTGGCCGTGGCCGCCGCGGCGGCCACCGGCGCGGACCCCCTGGCCAGGCCGTCGCGCATCGTCGAGTGCCGCAGCTGCCCCTGGTGGCAGGTCTGCGAGGAGGACCTGCGGCGGGCGAGGGACGTCAGCCTCGTCGTGCGCGGCGAGGACGCCGCCGCCCTGCGCAAGGCCGGCGTCACCACCGTCGACCGGCTGGCCGAGCTGGACCCGAGCGCCCCGGTCACCCCGCTGGTCGGGATGCTCCACGAGGACGCGGTGATCCTGGCCCGCGCCTGGCAGCGCGACCTGGCCGTGGTGCGCCGCGTGTCGAAGATGGACGTCCCCCGCGCCGACGTGGAGGTGGACGTCGACATGGAGAGCTTCGGCGACCTCGGCGCCTACATGTGGGGCTGCCTCCTGTCCGGCGCCGACGTGGGGGAGGAGCCCGGCTACCGGGCGTTCGCCACCTGGGAACCGCTGCCGTGCGACGACGAGGCCCGCTCGTTCGCCGAGTTCTGGGGCTGGCTCACCGGCGTGCGCCTGCGCGCCCGCGCCAGGGGCCTGACCTTCCGCGCCTACTGCTACAACGAGCTGGCGGAGAACCGCTGGCTGCTCGGCTCGGCCGCCCGGTTCAAGGGCCGTCCCGGCATCCCGACCACGGGCCAGGTGAAGGAGTTCATCCACTCCGACGCCTGGGTGGACCTGTTCGGCATCGTCCAGGAGCAGTTCCTCTGCGCCCACGGCAAGGGCCTGAAGACGATCGCCCCGGCGGCCGGCTTCACCTGGCGCGACCCCGAGGCGGGCGGCGAGAACTCGATGCGGTGGTACCGCGACGCGGTGGGCATGGACGGCAACCCGCCCGACCCGCTCCAGCGCGACCGCCTGCTGGTCTACAACGAGGACGACGTCCGGGCCACCCACGCCCTGCGGGTGTGGATGACCTCGGACGCCATGGACGACCTGCCCTTCGCGGGCGATCTGTGAGGTGGGGGAGGGTTACCGCGGCGCCATGCGCAGGGCCCCGTCCATGCGGATGACCTCGCCGTTCAGGTAGTCGTGCCCGACGATCGACAGGACCAGGTCGGCGTACTCCTCCGGCAGCGCCAGCCGCTTCGGGAACGGCACCCCGGCCGCCAGCCCGGCCCGGAACTCCTCCGACACGGTGGCGAGCATCGGCGTGTCCACGATGCCCGGCGCGATCGTCATCACCCGCACGCCCACCGTCGACAGGTCCCGCGCCGCCGGGAGCGTCATGCCGGCCACCGCCGCCTTGGACGCCGCGTACGCGACCTGCCCGATCTGCCCGTCGAACGCCGCGATCGACGCCGTGTTGACCACCACGCCGCGCTGGCCGTCCGCGAGCGGCTCGGTCTTCGCCATCGCCGCGGCCGCGAGCCGCAGCACGTTGAAGGTGCCGACCAGGTTGACGTCGATCACCTTGCGGTAGAGGTCGAGCGGGTGCGCGCCCGCCTTGCCGACGGTCCGCGCCGACGGCGCGATGCCCGCGCAGTTCACCACGACCCGCAGCGGCCTGCCCGACCCGGTGGCCGCGTCGACGGCGGCCTGGACGTCCTCCTCCGAGGTGACGTCCGCCGTCACGTAGGTCACCCCGTCGACGACGTGCGCCTCCTCGACCGACAGGTCGAGCGCGTACACGGCCGCACCGCGCGCGGCCAGCGCCCGCGCCGTCGCCGCGCCCAACCCGGACGCGCCGCCCGTGACGATCGCCGCGGTACCCGAGATCTCCATGCACATCCTCCCTGTCCACCCAGACGGGAGGAGGTTAACGGTCGTTCAGCCCCCGGTCCTCCGAGAGGTGCAGCAACGCGACCAGGGGCACGGCCGCGAGCACCGCCAACCCCACGAACAGCAGCGAGATCACGACGAGTTCCATGCTGAAGACACTGCTCCGATCCCGGCGGAACCGCGTCCACCGCGAGAGGTGTTTCCCCGTACACCCGGGGGACTACCCATCTCACTCTCCGCATACAACTCTCGTTTGACCCGCGGTCAACTGGAACTGACACCGTCAACGTCATGTTCGTCCGGCGGATCGCGGTCGTGGGAACGGGTTACGTGGGCCTGACGACGGGGGCGTGCCTGGCCTCCCTCGGTCATCGGGTCGAGTGCGCCGACGTGGACGCGCTGAAGGTCAACCGGCTGCGCGCCGGTCAGGTCGACATCCTCGAACCGGGGCTGGCGGAGCTGGTCGCCGAGGGCCGGGCCGCGGGCCGGCTGTCGTTCGTCGTGGGCGCGCGGAACGCCGTGGCCGACGCCGAGGTGGTGTTCCTGTGCCTGCCGACGCCCATGGGCGCGGGCGGCGCGGCGGACCTGGGCGCGGTCGAGGCCGTGGCCGCGGAGATCCGGGACGTCCTCCCGCGCGGCGCGGTGGTCGTCTGCAAGTCCACCGTGCCGGTGGGCACCTCGACCCGCGTCGCCCGGCTGCTGGGCCGGGAGGACGTCGCGGTCGTGTCGAACCCCGAGTTCCTGCGCGAGGGCAGCGCGGTCCGCGACTTCCTGCACCCGGACCGCATCGTGGTCGGCTCCGACTCGCCGCGCGCGGCCGAGCGGGTGGCCGCCCTGTTCACCCGGCTCGGCGCGCCCACCGTGCTGATGGACGCGGCCAGCGCCGAGCTGGTCAAGTACGCGGCCAACTGCTTCCTGGCGATGAAGCTGTCCTACGTCAACGCGATCGCCGAGCTGTGCGAGCTGGTCGGCGCGGACGTCGCCGCGGTCACCGAGGGCATGGGCCGCGACCGGCGCATCGGGCGGTCCTTCCTCGCGCCCGGCCCCGGCTGGGGCGGCTCGTGCCTGCCCAAGGACACCCACGCCATGGTCCGGATCGCGGACTCGGTCGGCGTCGACTTCGAGCTGCTCAGGGCCACCATCGAGACCAACCACCGCCAGCAGCGGCGGGTCGTCGACAAGGTCCGCCGGGCGGTCGGCTCGCTGGCGGGCGCGCGGATCGGCGTGCTCGGCCTGGCGTTCAAGGCGGGCACGAACGACCTGCGCGACTCGCCGGCCCTGGCGGTCGCCGAGCTGCTCGCGCTGGAGGGCGCCGTGCTGGTCGCCCACGACCCCGAGGTGGACCGGCCGCTGCCGGGCATGACCGTCGTGGACGACCCGTACGCGGCGGTGCGCGACGCGGACGCGGTGGTGCTGCTCACCGAGTGGCCCGCGTTCCGGACCCTGGACTGGGCGCTGGTCGCGTCCCTGATGGCCGGCTCGACCGTGCTGGACACCCGCAACCACCTGGACCCGGACGCCCTGCGCCGGGCCGGCCTGGTGCTGCGCGGCCTGGGCCGGGAGCCCGGACCGGAGCACCCGACCGCGGGGTTGACCGGCTCGGCCGTCGAAGCGTGAGTGATCATCGACTTCAGTAGATCTTCAGCACACAACCTCCTTAGCGGGGGTAACAAAACCCGTTCGCTGGACGTACGTTGACGACCATGTTCACCACCCGCCCGGAACTCGTGGGCACGCACGGCATGGTCGCCTCGACGCACTGGCTCGCCTCCGGCGCGGGCATGGCCGTGCTCGAGGACGGCGGCAACGCCTTCGACGCCGCGGTCGCCGCCGGCTTCGTGCTGCAAGTGGTCGAACCGCACCTCAACGGGCCCGGCGGCGAGGTGCCGGTGGTGTTCGCCGCGGCCGGCGAGACGGCGCCGCGCGTGCTGTGCGGGCAGGGCGTGTCGCCCGCCGGGGCCACCACCGCCCACTACCGGGACCTCGGCCTGGACCTCGTGCCGGGCAGCGGCCTGCTCGCCGCCACCGTGCCCGGCGCGTGGGACGGCTGGCTGACGCTGCTGCGCGACTACGGCACGAAGACGCTCCGCGACGTGCTCGGCCACGCCATCGGCTACGCGCGCGACGGGTTCCCGGTGCTGGAGCGCGTGTCGTTCACCATCTCGACGGTCGCCGAGCTGTTCCGCGAGCACTGGGGCCCGTCCGCCCGGCTGTGGCTGCCCGGCGGCAAGCCGCCCGCGGCCGGCGCGCGGTTCCGCAACCCCGCGCTGGCCGACACCTGGGAACGGCTGCTGGCCGCCGCCGAGGCCGCCGGGTCGGACCGCGAGGCGCAGATCGAGGCCGCGCGGCGCGCCTGGTCGCAGGGCTTCGTCGCGGAGCGGGTGGACGAGTTCTGCCGCACGGCCTTCCGCGACGACTCGGGCGCCGACCACGCCGGCGTGCTGACCGGCGAGGACATGGCCACGTGGGAGGCCTCCTACGAGGACGCGGTGTCGGTGGACGTCGGCCAGTGGACCGTGGTGAAGCCCGGCGCGTGGACGCAGGGACCCGTGCTGCTCCAGCAGTTGCTGCTGCTGGAGGGCTTCGCGGACCGCCTGGCCTACGTCGACGGCGTGCCGACCGCGGAGACCGTGCACCTGGCGGTGGAGTGCGCGAAGCTGGCGTTCGCGGACCGGGAGGCCTGGTACGGCGACGCCGAGGTGCCGGTGGAGGCGCTGCTGTCCCGCGAGTACGCCGGGGCGCGGCGCGCGCTGGTCACCGAGCACGCCTCGTTCGACCTGCGACCCGGCTCGCCCCTGGGCGTGGAGCCGCTGCTGCCGGCGCACGTGCGGCGCGGACCGGTACCCCCGGACGACGAGCCGGGCGGCGCGCTCGGCGAGCCGACCGTCTCCCGCACGGGCTCGGTCAAGGGCGACACCGTGCACGTCGACGTGGTCGACCGCTGGGGCAACCTCGTCTCGGCCACCCCGTCCGGCGGTTGGCTCCAGTCCTCGCCCACCATCCCGTCGCTCGGCTTCTGCCTGGGCAGCCGGGCGCAGATGTTCTGGCTGGACGAGGGCCTGCCGAACTCGCTGGCGCCGAACAAGCGGCCCCGGATCACGCTGTCCCCGTCGCTCGCCCTGTGCGACGGCCTGCCCACGATGGCGTTCGGCACGCCGGGCGGCGACCAGCAGGACCAGTGGCAGCTCGGGTTCTGGCTCGCGCACACCGTCGGCGGGATGAACCTGCAGGCCGCGATCGACTCGCCGATGTGGCACACGAACGCGTTCCCCAGCTCGTTCTACCCGCGCTCGTGGACACCGGGCGAGGTGGTGGTGGAGTCGCGGTTCACCGGGGCCGACGAGCTGCGCGAGCGCGGGCACGGGGTGGTGGACGCGGGGCCGTGGGCGCTGGGCCGGATGTCGGCGGTGGCCCGGGACTCCCGCGACGGCCTGCTGCGGGGCGCCGCCAACCCGCGCGGTGGACAGGGGTACGCGGTGGGCCGGTAGGCACCGGCCGGGCCGGTGCTGGGTCGGGCCGGTGCTGGGTCGGGCCGGTGCTGGATCGGGCCGGTGCTGGGTCGGGCCGGGCTTGGCGCGGGCCGGGCGGTGCGAGAACCGCCCGGCGCGGGTCCGGCGGCGTGGAGCCGACTCGGACGGAGGTCGGAACGGTCCCGGACCGAGGGGGGAGGGGCCCGGGACCGTTCCGGCTCGTGACCGGCCCTGAGGGCCGGAGCTGACCGCCGCTGACCGCGGCCGACCACGTGCGCGGGGCGCGTCGAGCCGCCCGCCGGCGCCGCGGGCCGGGCCGGGCCGCGCGAGCCGAGCGCGTCGCGCGGTCGGCCGGTCGGTGGTCGGTGGTCGGCCGGTCGGTGTCAGCCGGTCGGTGTCAGCCGGTCAGCGGATCACCCGGACGCCGACGTCGACCGGCAGGCCGCGCTCGATCTTCTCGGCCATCGGGGGCACGACGTCGCGGGCCAGCCGGGCGATGCCCTCAGGGCCGATGTCGCGCGACTTGACCGCCCGCACCAGCCCGTCCACCTCGTTCGTGTCGACGCGGATCACGTCGCCCACGCCCGCCACCCGACCCGGCTCCGCCTCGATGTCCGGTCGCGTCTCCACGCCGACGTCGGCCGCCTGCGCCGTGCCGCCCAGGCCGAGCGCGACGGCGGTGCTGCCGAGGGTGACGGCGACCCCCGCGATGGTCTTCCTGAGGTTCATGGGCGGGAAAGTTTCGCAACCCGGGGCACCGGTTCAAGCTCCGCAATCCTTCCGGGTGGAGTTGTTCACCCGCTCCGGTGGAGTACGACCGCTGTCGTACCCGCAAGGGCCGCTCCCGGACCGATGCCGGCCACCGCGCCCGTCCCGTACCGTCGCCCCATGTCGTGGCCTGCGTGGGTCTGGTTCGCGGCGACGTTCGCGCCGCTGCTGTGGCGCAGGCGCTTCCCCGTGGCCGTCGTCGCGGTCACCGGGGCGTCCACGTGGCTGTTCTACGTCACCGGCCACTGGGGCCCGCTGATCGCCGCGCCCGCCGCCGCCGTCCTCTCGCTGGGCCGGACCCGCCTCGCCGAGCAGCGGGGCCGCCAGGTGGAGGAGGAGCGGCTGCGCATCGCCCGCGAGGTGCACGACGTGGTCGCGCACAGCCTCGCCATGATCAACGTGCAGGCCGGCGTCGCCGCGCACGTGGCCGACCGCCGGCCCGAGGAGGCGGTCAAGGCCCTCCGCGCCATCAAGGAGGCCAGCGGGCGCGCCTTGGACGACCTCCGCGCCACCCTGGGCGTCCTGCGCACCGGCGGCGACGCGGCGCCCGTGCCCGGCCTCGACCGGCTCGACGAGCTGGTCGCGCCCGTGCCCAAGGCCGTGGTCCGGGGCGACCCCGGCGAGGTGCCCGCCCCCGTCGGCGCGGCGGCGTACCGGGTGGTGCAGGAGGCGCTGACCAACGCGGTGCGGTACGCGCCGGACGCCACCGCCGTCGTGGTCGGGTTCCGGCGCGGCGAGCGGGTCCTGGAGGTGACCGTCACCGACGACGGCTCCGGCGGCGCCGACCGGCCGCCGCAGGGCGCGGGCGAGGGGCTGCGGGGCATGGCGGAACGCGTCGGAGCGCTCGGCGGCACGCTGGAGGCCGGCCCGACGGCCGGCGGCTTCGCCGTGCGGGCCGTCCTACCGTGGGAGGTTCGTGGTGATCAGGGTGGTCCTGGCGGACGACCAGGCGCTGGTGCGCGCGGGCTTCCGCCTGCTGCTGGACACCGAGGACGGTTTCGAGGTGGTCGGCGAGGCCGGTGACGGCGCGGAGGCCGTGCGCCTGGCCCACGAGCACCGCCCGGACGTCGTGGTCATGGACGTCCGCATGCCGGGCACGGACGGGCTCGTCGCGACCAGGCGGGTGTGCGCCGAGCTGCCCGGCGTCCGGGTGCTCGTGCTGACCACCTTCGACGTCGACGAGTACGTGTTCGAGGCGCTGCGCGCCGGGGCGTCCGGGTTCCTGCTCAAGGACACCGACCCGGTGGAGCTGCTGCGCGCCCTGCGGGTGGTGGCGCGGGGCGAGGCGCTGCTCGCGCCGAGCGTCACCCGGAGGCTGATCGAGGAGTTCGCGAGCCGCCCGGAGCACCGCCGCCCCGACCCCCGGGCGCTGCGCGAGCTGACCGCCCGGGAGCGGGAGGTCCTGACCCTGGTGGCGGCCGGCATGTCCAACGACGAGATCGCCGACCACCTGGTGATCAGCCCGGCCACGGCCCGCACCCACGTCAGCCGCGTGATGACGAAACTGGCCGCCCGCGACCGCGCGCAACTCGTGGTGCTCGCCTACGAATCGGGATTGGTGTCACCGCGCCGAGGGTGAATATTCCTTGTCCGCACGACGCTCGCGACCCGCTCGCGCGGTCGCCGGGACATCCTTGTGCGGGCTCGTGGAATGCCCCGGAAAAAGTCCACGCAATTGCGCAATAATTACGGAACGTGACGAAAATGCGACAACCCGCCGCATTTGTGTGCGGCGGGTGACGTTAACGGAGGGTGAACTAGGCGATCGCGCCGGGCGGCAGCTTCAGCGTGAACGGCAGCGTGGTCACGACCGCGAGGTCCGACGCCGTCTTGCGCATGAGCGTGGGCGCGTTCCGCGAGCCGGGCTCCGGCAGGTCGAGCAGCCGGTCCACGGCCTCGACCAACGGGCCCTCGTAGATCCACACGGCCTGAGCGGCGCGATTGCTGTCCCGCACGGCGGGCAACCGGCCCGCGCGGGCCTCGGTCTCCGACCAGAACAGGATCGAGTCGATGAACCCGCGGCGCTGCTTGAACGCCATGATGCGGTCCAGCTGCCCGTCCTCGTCCCGGAGGTGGAGGAACTGGAACCCGCTCTCGCGCAGCTCGATGACCTTGCTCAGTGCGAGATCCATGACGCACCTACCTCTGTTCTGAGGTCCCCTAGCAGGCACAGCCCGTACAACGTGAAAATGATCGTACGGCAAGCGGACAATCCGCCATAGGGACTAGGCCGGCGGGGCGGTCTCAATACGGACACCCGTGCCCCTCTTTTGCTTGCGCGCCGCTGGAAGAGAACGGGTCGCGTCGAATATGTACGTGTCCCGCGTGATGAGGGTCACAGCAATCTTCACCGCCTCTCCGGCCGTCGGTACGCGCGTCACCCGACGGGGGACCACCGCGGCCCCCTCGGGTTGGACGTCGCGCACCGCCCCGGGGTTGCACGGATCACCCGCCTTGAACGCGCCGGCGCCGCGAACCCCCGAACGTGCGACGGTCCGGCCGGCTACCCTGCTCGGGTGAGCACCCAGCCGCGCACCGACCGGGGTCGGGGACTGCCGCCGCTGCCGGAGTCGATGCTCCCCAAGGAGCACGCCCTCTACCGGCCCCGGCACAGCGGTCGCCAGCGCGCGGCCGGCATCACGGCCGTCGTCTTCTTCCTGACGCCGCTCCTGCTGTTCGTGCTCGGCGTGCGCCCGCCCGCGTTCGAGAACCGCCAGCTCGCGCGGTTCCCCTCGATCACCGACGGCTGGGGCTTCTTCACCGGCCTGTCCGCGTGGGCCGACGACAACCTCCCGCTGCGGGACGTCGCGGTGCACGCCTACGACGGCATCAGCCGCGGCCTGTTCCGCGAGCCGCCGCCGTTCGGGCAGCGGCACGAGACCCCGCCCGTGCAGGCGCCGGTGCCCAGCCCCGGCGACGAGGATCGCGAGAAGGTCCGGGCCGGCGGCTTCCCCAAGGTCATCGAGGGCTCCGAGGGCTGGCTCTACCTCGGCTACGACGTGCTCGGCGCGTGCCTGCCCGAGCGGCCCGTGGACGACGTCATCGGCGCGATCGCGGAGCTGCGGCGGGCCGTGGAGGACTCCGGGCGGCAGTTCGTCCTGGTCGTCGCGCCGGACAAGAGCACGATGGTGCCCGAGTACCTGCCCGCCGAGTTCGTCGGCGAGGAGTGCGCGAAGGAGGCCCGCGACGCGTTCTGGCGCCGGGTCGTCGACGAGGGCGGCGCGCTCGACATCCGGCCCGCGCTGCGCGTCGCCGCCGAGCGCCGCGGCGCGCCCGTGTACTCCGCCCTGGACACCCACTGGACGCACGAGGGCGGCCTGGCCATGACCCGCGCGCTGGCCGAGGCCGTGCGGCCGGGGGTGACCGCCTCGTGGAAGGCCACCCCGGCGACCGTCCTGCAACGGGACGCCGACCTGCCGCCGCTGATCGGCAGGACCGGCCAGTTCCCGATCCAGACCTACGACCTCGCGCCGGACGGCAGGACCGTGCAGAGCCGCGTCATCGACAAGGCGTTCCGCGAACCGCTGCACCTCACCGGGGCGACCGGCAGGGGGGTCGTCGACGCCGAGGTCGGCATGGTCGCCGACTCGTTCACGCTGTTCGCCACCCAGTACCTCAGCGGCGGGTTCGCCGACGCGACCGTCGTGCACAGCGACACCGCGGGCACCGACCCGTCCGTCGTGGCGGGCGTCCTGGCGGACAGCGACGTGGTGGTGGTGGAGGCCGCCGAGCGCAGCCTCGTGTCCGGCATCAACCCGCTGCTGTCCCGCCAGGCCCTCGACGCGATCAAGTCCGAGCTGGCCCAACGCCCCCGGTAGGGACCGGCGGGCGGGCGACTAGCGGAGCCTGCGCCGCAGCTTCCGGGCCACCCGACCCGCCACCCGCACCGGCGCGCTGATCCGCCACGACGTGGAGTGGCGCAGCTCGTGCAGCGCGTGGTGGGCGTTCGCGGACACCTGCTCGACCTGCGCCAGGTACTGCCGCACCGCGGTCACCTCGGCCTCCAGCGCCGCCACCCGGTGCTGCGCCAGCTCGGCGCGCTCCAGCGCCCGGTCCAGGCCGCGCACGCTGCCCGGCGGCAGCAGCAGCGGCTGCTGGTCCAGCGCCACGTGCACCACCGTGCGCATCGCGGTCCACTCGTCGGACGCCACCGCGTGCGACGAGGACTTGTCCGACCACTTGTTGTAGACGCTGGTCATCTGCTCGGTGTCGTGGACGCCGCACCAGGACGCCGCGCGCAGCAGGAACTCCCAGTCCTCGCACACGGTCAGCGACTCGTCGAACTCGAAGCCCAGGCTCACCAGCACGCGGGGGAACGAGAAGCAGTGGAACGGCGTCTCGTTCTGCCGGATGTGCCGGGTCAGGTCGAACCGCGTCGCGTACTGCGGGGTGAGCGGGCCGGTCGCGGTGTGCGCGGCGAGCGAGCCCGGCTCGTGCCAGGTGCGCCGCTGCTCGGCGGCCCACCACCGGATCACCTTGCCCGGCGCGGAACGGGCGCCGGCCTTGATGTTCTCCACCCAGTTCGCGGTGACGAAGTCGTCGTCGTCCAGGAACACGACGTACTCGCCGGTCGCGGCGCGCAGGCCCACGTTGGCGGGGCGGCTGCGCGTGCCGCCGTCGCACGGCACCACGCGCACCCGGTGCGCCAGGTTGCCCTCGAACAGGTCGACCAGCTCGGTCACGCCGCGCGCCGCGGTCGAGTCGTGCACCACGAGCACGACCTCGAAGTCCAGGTCGGTCTGCGCGCCCAGGCAGCACAGCACGTCGACCAGCGAGTCCGGCCGCCGGCCCTGGGTGCGCAGCACCACGCTCAGGAACGGCCCGCCCTCCTCGGCCGCGACCGGCTGCCGCACCGCGCCCCGGTGGTAGCGCCGCACGAACTGGTTGACCTCGCCGTGGCCGTCCGCGCCGGCGCGGACACCGCGGACGAGCATGCCGAGCGTCGCGCCGTTCTCGAACAGCGGGTGCCCGGCCTCGTTCTGGTCGGACCGCTCCAGCCGGAAGTCCTCGCGCGCGGCCTCGTACCAGCCGGTCGACACCATCAGCTCGGTCAGCGTGCGGTCGGTGAAGAACCGCAGGTGGGTGCGGTCGAGCAGGCCCGAGTCGGTGAGGTCCCAGTGCCCGGCGAGCAACTGCCGCGCCAGGTCGAGGTGCGCCACGTTCGGGATGCTGACGACCAGCTCCGCCGCCGGGTTCCGCTCGGTCACGGCGTTCAGCCGGAGCAGCACCTCGCGCGGGTCCGGCACGTGCTCCAGCACGTCCAGGCACAGCACGGCGGCCAGCTCCCGGCCGTCCAGGATCTTGGTCAGCAGCTCGTCCAGGCCGGGCTGGGTGAGGTCCACCAGGTGGCTCTCGAAGCCCCGCTCGGCGAGGCCGCGCACCGACTCCTCGTCGACGTCCAGGCCGATGTACGTCGCGCCGCGCGCCCGCAGCGGTTCCGCCACCGACGCGGCGCCGCAGCCGAGGTCGAGCACCACGCGCCCGGCGGGGTCGGTGTCGGCGAGCAGCCGCACCGCCGCCCCGTACGGGCCGTGCTCGTTGTAGTGGAACTCGTAGTTGCCCATGTGCCCGTCCCCTCAGAAGCGGCGGCGGCCGTACTCGCCGTCGACGAACTCGGCGACGGCGTCGGCGGGCACCCGCGCCGGCAGGCGGTCGGCCTCGACCCGGCGCTCGTACTCCTCCAGCGCCCGCCGCTGCTCGTCGCTGCCGTGCACCCGCATCACGTCGACGGTCTCGGTCACGATGTCCGGCCGGCCGTAGCGGGTGGCGAGCATGAGCCTGCCCAGGATGCCCTCGTACGGCTCGATCGCCGTGGTGCGCACGTGCGCCTCGGCGTCCAACCGCTTGTCGTGGAACAGCACGGCCCGCGGCTGGTGCACCACGCGGTGCCCGCGCAGCCGGATGCGCCAGCTCAGGTCGACGTCGTTGACGTAGGACGGGAACCACTCCGCGTCGAACCCGCCGACCTCGTGGAACACCGGCGTGCGCACGACCAGGCACGCGCCGCTGGCCCAGCTCTGCTCGCCGGTCCTCGGGTCGAAGTGCTTCGGGTGCTCGCACGGGACCTGCCGCGCGTCCGCCGCGCCGACCGCCGGGTCCCGCAGCGACGCCAGCAGGTGCACCAGCAGCGTCGGCGCGACGTAGCTGTCCGGGTTGAGGAACAGCACGGCGTCCTCGGTCGCGCCCTCGGCCAGCGCGTTGCTGCCCGCGCTGTGGCCGAGGTTGGCGCCGAACCAGCGGTAGTCCAGCGTGACGCCGGCGCTCGCGTTCGCGGTCAGGTCCGCCAGCTCGGACTCGTTGACGAGCGCGCGGTCCGAGCAGTCGCCGAGGCTGATCGCCACGGACGCCAGCCCGGTGCCCGCGATGGCGTGCTCCGCGGCGCGGTTGAGCGCGCGGACGCAGCGCCAGATCTCGCCGAGCGGGTTGTGGTACAGGACGATGGCGACGCGGAGCGTGGTGGGGAGCATCACTTCTTGGGGGCTTGGTGGTCGAGCTGCTCGGCCAGCACGGCCTCGAAGCGGTCCTGCGCGGCGGGCTCGTCGACGGCGAAGGCCTCCACGCGGATCACCTCGGTGTCGGTCGCGTAGTGCGTGCGGAACACCGTGATGGTCTTGTTGTTGCTCGTCTGCGTGGACTTGAAGACCGGCACGCCCTCCTGCGAGGTCTGCGGGTCCTCGGTGAAGCCGAACCGCTGCTGGTCGGTGGTGATCGCCTCCAGCAGCGCGGCCGGGTCGGCGGACTTGAACGCCCACATGCTCGTGGTGACCTCGTTCTCCACCACGACGACCGAGCGCGCCTCGGTCGTGCCCGCCTGCTTGAGGACCACCAGGTCCGGGGTGGGCAGCGGCTTCACGGTGGCGAGCTGCTCGGCGGTGTAGGTCTTCGGGCCGGACGTGCGGCCCTCGGGGACGACCAGCGTGCCGAACGGGTCGGGCTTCTTCTTCGTGGTCGTGGTGGGCGCGGAGGACGAGGGCGTGTCGGTCGTCGCCGTGTTCTCGCCGCCCCCGTTGTCCTTGAAGACGAAGAAGTACAGGCCGACGGCGACGAGCAGCACGACCACGGCCGCGGCGACCGCGATGACCTTGCCCTTGCCGCCCTTCTCGGCCTCCTCGAAGACCTCGGGGCCCTGCACGTTGAAGCCGCTCCACTGCGGGGACTGGAAGTCGCCCTCGCCGCCCCACGGCGGGGAGTAGCCGCCCTGCTGCTGTTGTTGCTGCTGCTGCCAGGGCGCGCCGCCCTGCTGCTGTTGCTGGCCCGGCCAGGCGCCGCCCTGCTGGCCGCCGACGGCCTGGGGCCCGGTCTTCGGCACGACCTGCGTGCGGTCGGCCTGGCCGCCGGAGTTCGGCACCACCTGGGTGCGGTCGGCCTCGGTCGGCGGCGTGGCCGGCCGGATGTACTGGGTGGACTCCGAGCCGGTCTGCTGGGGCTGGCCCTGCGGGGGTTGTCCCTGCTGGGGCTGCCCCTGCTGCGCCGGCGACTGCGCGCTCCACTTGAACGGCGCCGGGAACGGGTCCGAGTTCGGGCCCGTCTGCTGGGGTTGCTGCGTGCCGCCCTGCGCGCGGTACAGCAGCTCGTCGCGTTGCCGCCGGTAGTCCTCCGCGGAGATGGAGCCGGCTGCAAGCGCTGCGTCGAGCTGTTGAAGCTGCTCCTGCCAGGTCACCGCAGTCCTCCCTGTAGATCTTCGATCCCGCCCGTGCGCACGGATGGAACCCGGCGACCCCCGCGGTTCGCTTATCCTACGGTCCGCCGACGAGAGGTCGGCCGGAGGAGGTTATGCGGTGTCCATCTGGGGACGTCGGCGTTCCGAACCGGTTGCGCCGAACGGGCGCACCAAGGCGACCGACGGTTTCGGCACCGTCCGCCTGTTCGCCGCCTTCTTCGTCATCATCGATCACGCGGCCCCGTTGACCAAGTCCGGTGGCAGCATTCTCCCGACTCGGTTCGGTGTCGATTTGGGCGCGGTCACGGTGTCCGCGTTCATGGCGATGAGCGGTTACCTGGTCATCCGCAGTTGGGAGCGGGACCCGAACCTGTGGCGGTTCGCCGTCCGCCGCGCGCTGCGCATCCTGCCCGGCCTGGTGGTCGTGGTGTGCCTGAGCGCGTTCGTGCTCGGCCCGGTGCTCACCACGCTCTCCACGGCGGCCTACTACGACCACCCCCTGACGTGGAGCTACGTCTACGACAACGTCCGGGTCTTCCCGCAGCAGTACGTGCTGCCCGGGGTGTTCGCCGACAACCCGTACCCCAACGCGGTCAACGGGTCGCTGTGGAGCCTGCCGGTCGAGGTGCTCGGCTACGCGCTCATCGCGGTGCTCGGCCTGGCCGGCGCGATCCGGCGGCGCTGGATCGTGCTGCTGGCGGCGTTCGCGCTCGCCGTGGTGTTCCAGCGGCTGCTGACCCGGCAGCTGGAGCTGCCGAAGGTCCTGCTGATGGTGCCGACCGTGCCGCTGGTGCAGTACCTCGCGGTCTACTGCGTCGGCATGCTCGCCTACCTGTACCGGGACAAGATCCGGTACAGCTGGTGGGGCGTCGCGGTGTGCGTCGGCGTCGAGTACGTGATGCACGCCTCGGCCATGACCGAGGTCACACGGCTGGTGACCGTGCCGTACGTCGTGCTGGCGATCGGCACCCTCCTGCCGAAGCGGCTGTGGCTGCCGTCCTCGGTGACCATGGCCAGCTACGGCGTCTACCTCTACGGGTTCCCGACCGAGCAGTTCGTGGTGCACATGGGTGCCGGGTCGAAGTGGCTCGTCGCCCTGCTGTCGGTGCCGATCGCGTTCGCGCTCGGGATGCTGTCGTGGCACCTGGTGGAGTCGCCGGCCATGAAGCTGCGCAAGGTGCTGCTGCGCCGCCCGAAGCGGGAACGGCCCGCGGCGCCCCCGCCCCCGCCGCCGGCGGAGGAGCCCGTGGCGGCCGGTTCGGCGGGTCCGCGCTAGTCCCGGCGGGGCGGGCTCGGCGCTCCGGGCTCGGCGCTCAGCGCTCCGGGAACGCCTCGCGCACGTCCGCGAGCACCTGCGCCAGCTCGGCGGTGGGCGCCTGGTCCCCGGCCCGCGCCGCGCCCACGCGGACGACCGCCTCCCCCGAGCGGTAGACGGCGCGCAGCACCGTGTTCCGCGGCGAGGTCTTGGCGAGGTGCTGCTCCGGCGTCTCGGTGTAGCCCGCGCCGACCAGGTACCCGACCAGGCCGTCGGCGACCCGGTCGGCGCGCTCGACCGAGTCGGTGCGCGCGACGAGGACGGCGAAGGACGTGCTGCCCGAGATGGAGCCGGAGAACAGGATCTCGTCCACCCCGCTGCCGCCCAGGACGTCCGCCTCGTCCGCGGCGAGCAGCTTCAGCCGCACCGCCTCGTCCACGCTCAGCACCGGACCGTGCTCGCCGGGTTCGCCGGGCAGCGGCGGGATCGCCGCCGGGGCCGCGGCGGGCGTGGAGGTCGGCGGCGAGGACGAGGCCGCCGACTCGTCGGCCCGCCCGCCCGTGAACCACCAGACCCCGCCCGCGACGACGGCCAGCACCACGACCAGCACCGCGATCCGGGCGCCGGTGCGGCGCGGCTTGCGCGCGTCGGCGAACACGGAGGCCCCGTCCAGCGACGGCGCGCGGTGCTGCTGCGGCGTGAAGAACGACTGCGGCCGCTCCTCGACGCGGATCTTCATCGTCGAGTCCGGGTCGCCGGCCGGTCTGCGGGACGCGGCCTCCGCCAGGAGCTGGTCGCGCCGCTTGACGTGCTCGGCGTACGTGATCCGGCCCGCGGCCAGCTCCGCGTCGAGCCGCCGCAACGTCTCCTGCCACTCCATCCCGTCCGCCCTCTCACTCGATCAGGTGAGCGCATCCTCGTGCATGGGCGTGCGGGCGGACACCCCGGACCCGGTTGGTGACGGCGCGTGCGCGTGGAGTAGGCCGAAGCCGACCCGACCGGGCGGGCCGCCCGACCCCGCCGGTCCGGCCTGCGGAAACGCGGCGAACCCCCGGATTCGACTCGCGTTCGGCGCCGAGCCGTCGGGTGCGGCAACCTGCGATCGGCTACCGCGCTCGGGTCGGCGAGGGCGTGCCGCCGTCATCTCCCGTAGTGGTAGCGGCAAGCGGCGATCTTGATCGCATCTTCCTCGATCTTGTAGACCAAGCGGTGCTCATCGGTGATCCGGCGGGACCAGTACCCCTGGAAACCGTGCTTCAGGGGTTCCGGCTTGCCGATGCCCTCGTTGCCGTTGCGCCCTATGTCCTTGATCAGCTCGTTGATGCGCCTGAGGACCTTGCGGTCCTCGGACTGCCACCAGAGGTAGTCCTCCCACGCGTGCTCGGCCCAGACGATCTTCATTCGGCGAGCTCGTGCGGCGCTCCGCCGCCGGATTCCAGCTGCTCGATGGCCGTGATCAGGCGTCGGGCGTTCTCCGGGCTCCGCAGCAGGTACGCGGTTTCCTTCAGCGACTGGTAGTCGTCCAGTGACACGATCACCACCGGTTCGTGCCCTGCCCGGGTGATGACGACTTCCTCGCGGTCGTTGATCACGGAGTCGAGAGTCTCCGCGTACTTCGCGCGGGACTCGGAATAGGTCATCGTCTTCATCGACCCTCCTCCTGGTTGTACAAGATACTGTACAAGCAGGAGGAGGGTCTGACCACCTGCTCAGCCTGCGAAAACGCGGCGAACCCCCGGACCCGGCGCACCTAGGATGTGAGAGCGCTCCCCCACACGGCGCGGTGTGGGCGTCACGTGCCCACCCCCCGAGGAGCCCCGCATGTCCCACGGTCCCCTCGACCACCGCTACCGCGGCGAGCACCCCATCCACACGCTCCTCTACCTCTACCGCGAGGACCGGACCCGGCTCGCGCTCGGCGCCGCCGCCTTCTTCGTCAAGCACAGCCCCACCTGGCTGACCCCCGTCATCACCGCCCACGTGATCGACGTCGTGGTGGAGCACCGGCCGCTCGCCGGCATGTGGGTCGGCGCGGGGCTGCTGCTGCTCATGCTGGCGCTCAACTACCCGTTCGCCATCCTCTACACGCGCTGGTGGTACGGCAGCGCCCGCCGCACGGGGATGCGGATGCGGTCGGCGCTCAGCCGCCGGATGCAGCAGCTCTCGATCGGCTACCACGCCCGGGTCAGCGCGGGCGTGCTCCAGACCAAGGTCATCCGGGACGTGGAGAGCATCGAGACCTCCACCCAGCAGGTCGGCGACCAGGGGCTGTCGGCGCTGGCCACGCTGAGCGGCGCGCTGGTCGTGATCTCGATCGGCGCGCCCGCGTTCCTGCCGGTCTTCCTGCTCGTGGTGCCCGCCGCGTCGGTGCTGGTCATGTGGTTGCGCGGGCGGTTGCGCGCGTACAACGAGTCGTTCCGCCAGGAGGTCGAGCGGCTGTCCTCGCGGGTCGGGGAGATGACCACGCTCATCCCGATCACCCGCGCGCACGGCCTGGAGCGCACCGCCCTCACCCGCATGGACGGCACGCTGCGCCAGGTCTTCCACGCGGGCATGAGGCTCGACGGCCTGAACGTCCGCTTCGGCGCTCTGGCCTGGATCCTGCTCAACGCCCTGGGCGTCGGCTGCCTCGCGGGCGCGGCGCTGGCCGCCTACCACGGCTGGCTCGCCGTGACGCCCGGTGACGTGGTCATGCTCAGCGCCTACTTCGCCTCGCTGACCGGCGCGGTCACCACCTTGATGAGCCTCACCCCGCTGATCAGCAAGGGCCTGGAGTCCGTGCGCTCGCTCGGCGAGGTGCTGGAGGCGCCCGACGTCGAGCACAACGAGGGCAAGGCGCAGGTCCGCGCGGTCGAGGGCGGCGTCCGGTTCGAGGGGGTCCGCTACGCCTACCCCGACGCGCCGCGCGACTCCATCGGCGACTTCACCCTCGACGTGCGGCCCGGCGAGGTGATCGCCCTGGTCGGCGCGTCCGGCGCGGGCAAGTCGACCGCGCTGAACCTGGTCATCGGCTTCCTCCGGCCGACCGGGGGCCGGATCCTGCTCGACGGCGTCGACATGGAGGAGCTGGACCTGCGCAGCTACCGCCGGTTCGTGTCGGTGGTGCCGCAGGAGTCGGTCCTGTTCGAGGGCACGATCCGGGACAACGTCGCCTACGGCCTGGAGGACGTGCCCGACGACGTGCTGCGCCGCGCCCTGGCCGACGCCAACGCGCTGGAGTTCATCGACCGGCTGCCGGACGGCCTGGACACCGTGGTCGGCGAGCGCGGCGCACGCCTGTCGGGCGGGCAGAAGCAGCGGCTGGCGATCGCGCGGGCCCTCATCCGCGACCCGCGCGTGCTCGTGCTGGACGAGGCGACCTCGGCGCTGGACAACAAGTCCGAGGCGCTGGTCCAGCAGGCGCTCGGCCGGCTGGTGCGCGGGCGGACGGTGTTCGTCGTGGCGCACCGGCTGTCCACGATCCGCAACGCCGACCGCATCGTGGTGATGGAGGACGGGCGGATCGCGGAGGTCGGCTCCCACGACGAACTGCTCCGCTCGGGTGGGCTCTACGCGGCCCAGGCCCGGTCCGCGTAGGCCCCGGGGGTCAGCCCTTCTTCGTGAGCAGCGTGGGGCCGACGATCTTGCGCGCGATGCGGCGCCACCGGCTGCGCGGCTGGGCGGGCGCGGTCGGCTTCGCGGCGGGCACGGCCGGTGCCGCGGGCGCGGCGGGCGTGGTGGGTGCCGCGGGAGCGGTGGGCAGGGCGGCGGTGGCCTGCTCGGGCGCGGGGACGCCGGGAGCCGGTGCGCCGGGAGCCACGGCGCCGGGCATCGGTGCGCCGGGCATCGGTGCGCCGGGCATCGGTGCGCCGAGAGCCGTGGTGCCGGGCACCGGTGCGCCGGGCACCAGGGCGCCGGGAGCGGGCGCGCCCGGGGCCGCGGGCGGCGCGACGGGCGTGAGGAACGCGGTGGGCGCGCCGGGGGCGGGGACGCCGAAACCCGCGGGAGCACCCGGCGGCACCGTCGCGGACTGCATCGGTCCGGCCTGCACTGGCCCGGACTGCACCTGCCCGGCTTGCGTCGGCCCGGACTGCTCGGGCACGGCCGGCAGCACGCCGGGCGCCCCCCGACCGGCCGGCGGCACGACGACCGGCTCCAGCTTGGTGGTGACGGCCGCGACGGGGGTGAGGTCCGTCGCGGTCATGGGCTCGGAGGTCGGCCACGCGGGCTCGACCACGGGCTGGATGCGCATGGTGGGGGTGTCGTTGCTTCGCTGGGGCTGGGTGGGCACCTGGCTGGACGTCACGCCTCGATCTTGCCAAAGCACGATTGGTCACCCTTTCGTGGGCAATCGACAGGTGGTCGGCACGGTCAGCAGAAGATCAGCCCGCACGGCCTGCGGGTCGTCGTCGTGGTGGTCGTGGTGGTCGGTCTGCGCGAGGTGGTGGTCGGCCTGGTCGTCGTGGTGGGCCGAGTGGTGGACGTGCGGGACGTCGTGGGGATGCTCGGAGTGGTGCTCGTCACCGAAGTGGCGGAGGACGACGCGGAGCCGGCCGGGGACGAGGACCCCGACGTCGTGGACGACGTGGTGGCGCCCGCGGTGCCGGAGGTGCTCGACGCCGCGGTGACCGGCGCGGCGGCGGTGGGGCTCGGCTGGTCGCGGCCCTTCACCACCACGATGTGCCCCACGTCGGAGGGGGTGGACCGCGACGGCGCGGGCTCGGCGGCCGTCGAGAAGCCGACGAGGGCCGCGAGCGCCGAACCGACCAGCGCGCCCAGGGCGAGCCGCCCCGGGCCGCCCGACTCGGTGAGCATCCACCACGACTACCGGGCATCACCCGAGCGGGTCAAATCGAGTGCGATAACTGGCACCGGCCCGACACTTCGGGTATCAGGCCGGTACCAGCGGCACGCCGCTCAGCCCAGGTTGGCGGTCAGCGTGATCTCGGTGCCCGCCAGCGCCTGGCTGACCGGGCAGTTCTTCTTGGCGTTCTCGGCGGCGGCGGCGAAGCCGTCCGCGTCCAGGCCCGGCACGACCGCGGTGACGGTCAGGTGGATGCCGGTGATGCCCTTGCCGGGCTGGAACGTCACCTCGGCGGACGTGTCGACCGTCTGCGGCGGGGTGCCCGCCTGGGCCAGGCCGTGCGACAGCGCCATGGAGAAGCAGGACGAGTGCGCGGCCGCGATCAGCTCCTCGGGGCTGGTCTTGCCGTTGGCCTCCTCCGCGCGGGAGGGCCAGCTCACGTCGTAGGTGCCGATGCCCGACGACTCCAGGGCGACGGTGCCCTTGCCCTCCAGCAGGTTGCCTTCCCAGTGCGTGGTCGCCTTGCGGGTGGTGGCCATGTCAGAAACTCCGTCTTCGACGAGGGAAACCCTTCGGCACCAACCTAGTGGTCGAGTCGCCCCGCCGCCGCCGGTGTGATCAACGACGAAGAAGGCCCCGGTGCGAGCACCGGGGCCTTTCGAGAGCGGATGACGAGACTCGAACTCGCGACCCTCACCTTGGCAAGGTGATGCGCTACCAACTGCGCTACATCCGCCTGACACGAAGAACTATAGACCATCCCTCAAACGGGGGTTGAACCGGGGGGTGCCGCACCGGCCAGCAGGCGGTCCACCTCGGTCAACCGCTCCTTGGGCCACCGCCACTCCCACAGCGGCCGGACCCGCTCGACGACCTCGGCGGGCAGCCACGGCGCGACCTCGTCCCGCAGCTCCCACTCGTCGAACACGTGCTCGTAGAAGCTGACCACCGAGGCGTCCGACAGGAACCGCTCCGGCTGCCGGAAGCACCAGTGCGCGAACTCGTAGACCCGGCGCAGCACCTCGTCGTCGCCGTCCCGGTGCGCCTCCAGGGCGAGCTGCCACAGCTCGGACAGGAAGACGTGGCACGACCACGACTCCCGCTCCACGACGGCGCTCAGTTCGGGGAAGAGGGCGGAAGCCCTCGTGCGCCAGTCGACCACGCGGCAGGAGGTTACCCGCCACCCGGCGCCGCGCCGCGCGGTCGCCCTCCACCCGACGCCCAGACGTGACCGCCCCGTCACCGAACGCGAGCGCGTCATCTGCGAAAGGCAGGCGTGCCGCGTAGGCCGAACGGCCCACGCCGGCCGGGGGGTCTTCGGTATCGGGTCGCTATCGCTTCGGACGCGCCACCACCGGTTGTGGCATCTTGGCCAACGGACCACTGGGCGTGCGGGAGGTGCCGGGCGAGATGGCCGGAGATGCCGATTTCGACCGGGAACTGCTCGCCAGGGTCCGCGCCGGCGACGACAGCGCGTTCGGCGAGCTGTTCACCCACCACGCCGACGCCGTTCGTCGGTTCGCCCTCCGGCACGTGCGTGAACACGCCGAGGCCGACGACCTGACCGCGGAGGCGTTCTTCCGCGTGCTCCAGGCGATCCGCCGGGGCGCCGGCCCGACCGACCACGTCCGCACCTACCTGCTGACCGTCGCGCGCCGGGTGGCGTGGGAGTGGAGCGGTCGGCGGCGCGACGTGCCGGTGGAGGACGAGGAGCTGAGCAAGCGCGTCGAGCCGTTCCCGGACGCCACCGCGAACCGGCCGGAGCACGTCCTGATCTCCCGCGCGTTCACCAGCCTGCCGGAGCGGTGGCGCACGGTGCTGTGGCAGGTCGAGGTGGAGGGCGCGCGGCCGGCGGCGGTCGCGCCGAGCTTCGGCCTGAGCCCCAACGCGATGGCGGCGCTGGCCCGCCGCGCCCGGGAGGGCCTGCGCGCGGCCTACCTCCAGGCGCACCTGGCCGAGGACACCGGGCCGCGGGCGTGCAGCTCGGTGGTGGCCAAGCTCGGCACGTACGTCGCGGGCGGCGTGCAGGGCGCCGAGCAGCGGCGCATCCGCAAGCACCTCCAGACCTGCTCGTCCTGCAACTCCCTGCACGCCGAGCTGACCGAGGTGTGCTCGACGCTGCGGGCCCACGCAGCGGCCATCGCCGTGCCGGTGGCCGCGGTGGGGCTGTTCGCGCCCGCGGTGCTGGGCAAGGCGGCGGTGCTGACCGGCCGGGTGAAGCTGGTGCTGGCCGCCGCCGCGTCGGCCGCCGCGGTCGGGCTGTTCGGGGTGCTGGCGGGCACGTTCACCGGCGCGCCCGGCCCCGCGCTGCTCCAGCCCGGCCCGGACGGCGCGCCCGGCGAGAACGTGCTGGCCCTGTGCTCGCCCGAGGTGACCGCGACCGGCACGGCGACCAGCGAGCCCTCGCCCGCCGCCGCGAAGCGGGCCGTGCACGTCGGCACCCCGGCGCGGGCGGTGCGGCCGACCGGGCCCGCGCCGACGACCACGTCCGACGGCGCGCCCCCGGTGCTCCTGGTCGACGGCGGGGCCACCCCGCCCGCCGGCGAGCGGTCGGTGCCGGTCACCGGCGCGTCCGGAGCCGCGTCCGCCACCGACCCGTCCGACCCGGCGCCGCTGGGCACCACGTCGACGGGCACCACGTCGGTGGGGACCACCAGGAGCGAGCCCGTCCAGTCCGCGTCCACCACCACCGGCACGTCGAGCGGCCCGACCACCACCGACCCCGCCGGGCCGGAACCGACGAAGCCGGAACCCACGAAGCCGGGACCCGCGGAGCAGGGACCCACCGGGCCGGAACCCGCCGAGTCCGCCCCCACCGGGCCCGACCCCGTCGAGGCCGGGTCGGCCCCCGGGCCGGGCCGGACGACGCCGGGTCGGCTGGAACCCGCGTAACTGCGGGTTTTCACCCGCGAGGTGCAAGACTTTGCCGGTAGCGTGGAACACGCTCGGTGATCGCTCGACGCCTTGAGGGAGACGGTGATGACGCGGCTGGTGCGCGGCGCGGACGGCCGGATGTGGACGGTGCGCAGCCAGGTGCAGTGGCGCAACCCGGCGGCCGACGCGGATTTCGAGCACGACGTGAGCGGCGGCGCCGGACCGGGCGTGCTGATGCTGTCCTTCGTGGTCGTGATGGCCGTGGTGCTGGTGGCGTGGACGCCGGCGGACGTCGTCGTGCCCGCCTGGCTGGTGGTCGCCCTGGTGCTGGTCTTCCTGTTCTTCCCGGTGCGCTGGGTGGTGCGGCGGCCGTGGGTGGTGGCGGCGGAGTCGAAGAAGACCGAGGAGCTGCCGCCGGAGCGGTGGGTCGGCACCGTGCGCGGGTTCCTGACCGTCCGGGACGAGGTGCGCAACGTCGCCCGCAAGATCGAGATGTACTCGCTGCCCGACCTGGACGGCCCGCTCCAGCCCGTCGACTAGCGCTCAGGCCGGCGTGGTCGACTGATCGCCGTTCGCGGGCGACACTGGTCCGATGCCGGAACTGCCCGAGGTCGAGGCGCTCGCCCACCACCTGCGCGAGCACGCGGTCGGTCTCCGCGTGCACCGGGTGGACGTCGCGTCGTTGCAGGTGCTGAAGACGGTCGCGCCGCCGTGGACCGACCTCCAGGGCCGGGAGGTGACGGGCGCGGGCCGGTTCGGCAAGCACCTGGACCTCGACTGCGACGGCCTGCACCTGGTGGTGCACCTGGCCCGCGCCGGGTGGCTGCGCTGGCTCACCACCCTGTCGGTCGCGCCGCCGAAGCCCGGCCGGGGGCCGCTGGCGCTGCGCGTGCACCTGGGACCGCCGGGGCAGGGGCCCGGGTTCGACCTGACCGAGGCGGGCACCAAGAAGGGCCTGGCCGCCTGGGTGGTGCGCGACCCGGCGGAGGTGCCGGGCATCGCGCGCCTGGGCCCGGACGCGCTGTCGGTGACCCGCGCGCGGCTGGAGGACCTGTTCGCCGGCCGGACCGAGCGGCTCAAGACCGCGCTGACCGACCAGACCGTGCTCGCGGGCATCGGCAACGCCTACTCCGACGAGATCATGCACGTGGCCCGGCTGTCGCCGTACGCGACCGCGGGCAAGTTGACCGGGGACGCCCTGGACCGGCTGCACGAGGCGGTCACGACCGTGCTGGCCGACGCCGTGGCGCGGTCGGTGGGGCAGTCGGCGGCGACCCTGAAGGGTGAGAAGCGGTCGGGCCTGCGGGTGCACGGCCGGACCGGTCTGCCGTGCCCGGTGTGCGGTGACGCGGTGCGCGAGGTCTCCTTCGCGGACAAGGCTTTCCAGTACTGCGCGACGTGCCAGACGGGCGGCCGGCCGCTGGCCGACAGGCGCCTGTCGAGGCTGCTCAAGTAGGTCACCCGACCGGGTGCGCTTGGCCGGGACGCGCTCCGCGCGGCCGGTCGGGGGAACTCCTCCGGTGTCCACACGACCACTGGAGGAGCTGTGAACAAGCGCATCGCCGCCGCGCTGGCCGGTATCGCGGTCGGGGTGACGACCCTGACGAGCGTGGCCCTGGCCACGCCCGACGAGGAGCCTCGGGAGCTGCGGGAGCCCGACGAGACCCGCGCGATCATCTGCCGCATGCTGGAGGAGTTGGACCAGCTGGAGGGCGTCGACCTGGATGACGTCCTCATCGACCTCAGGTGCGATGAGGACCCGACCACCACGACGACCACCACGACGACGACGAGGTAGTCGGCCGCGAGCGGTGGCGGACCGCTGAGGGGCCACGGGCGCGACCCCACGGGGTCGCGCCCACTTTCAGTTGAGCGGACCGCCGGTCATCACCCGATCGGGTATACGCTGCGTCACTCTCGTCGCCAAATCGCCGGTTGCGCGGCCCGACGGCCCCGCCCGCCCTTGCCTAGCGACCCCCCAACGGCACAGCATGGACGCCGTGCGTGACCTCCTGACCGAGCGCGCCGTCCTCGGGCTCATCGCGACCTTGGCCGTCCTCGGCCTGTTCGTGATGCTGTGCCGTGCCCGGCGGGTGAGCACGTCCGTCGAGGACGCCGTGATGGACATGCTGCACCGGATGTCCAAGGCGTCGGCCGACCTGCGCGAGGGCCTGACCGAGGACGCCGCGAACAAGGCCACCCCCCACCTGCGGGAGATGCTGCGCTGCGTCGCGGTCGGCATCACCGACGCCGAGGGCACGCTGCTGTCCTGGGACGGGGAGGCGAACGACCACTACGAGTTCCTGCGCCCGTTCATCGAGCACGCGATCGGCGGCGGCCACAAGGAGCACGTCGAGCACCGCAAGCTGGACTGCGAGCTGCCCGGCCCGTGCCTGCTGCACACCGCGGTGATCGTGCCGCTGGAGGTGGAGAACGACGTCGCGGGCACGTTGATCGTGGTCAGCGGCGTGCCGAACAAGCGGCAGATCCGGATGGCCGAGGAGACCGCGCGGTTCGTGTCGACGCAGCTGGAGCTGGAGGTGCTCCAGAAGTCCCGGCAGGCGCTGGCGCAGGCCGAGGTGAAGGCGCTGCGGGCGCAGATCTCACCGCACTTCGTCTACAACGCGCTGAACACCATCTCGTCGCTGATCCGCACCGACCCCAAGCACGCCCGCGAGCTGCTCCAGGAGTTCGCCGAGTTCACCCGCTACTCCTTCCGCACCGACGGGTTCTTCACCACGCTCGCCGACGAGCTGACCAACATCCACCGCTACCTGACCATCGAGCAGGCGCGGTACGGGTCGCGGCTCAACGTGCGGCTGAAGATCGCGCCCGAGGTGCTCCAGGTCGTGCTGCCGTTCCTGGTGCTCCAGCCGCTGGTGGAGAACGCCGTCCGACACGGCCTGGCCAAGAAGCCCGGCGGCGGGCTGCTCACCATCATCGCCGAGGACAACGGCGCGGAGGCGCTGATCTCGGTCGAGGACGACGGCGTCGGCATGGACCCGGACCGCCTGTTCGAGGACCTGAAGGACGCCCACCAGACCGGGGCGCACGTCGGCCTGGGCAACATCAACCACCGGATGCGGGCGGTGTTCGGCGACGACTACGCGCTGGTCGTGGAGACCGCGCCGGACGCCGGCATGAAGATCATCCTGAAGATCCCCAAGTACAGCCGGGGCGTGCAGACCAACCTGCCGCTGGTGCCGCCGAGGCTGGAGGACACCGCCGAGCAGGCCGCGGTCCGCGCGTGAGGTCCCGGGCCGCGGTCAGGCGGCGGCCACGGCCAGCACCGCGACCACCATCACCGCGCACAACGACCACGTGACCCACATCCAGTAGACGTGCATCGGGCTCGGGCCGTCGGCGTTCTGGCGCCCCCGGTCGTCCCACCACTCGACGTAGCGTTCGAGCCACCGGATCGGGTTGAACGTCACCGGCCGATGTTAGCCCCGTCCCCGGCGGTTCCGGGCGCGCTGATCCACTGGGCACCCGTAAGGTCGTGGGCATGAGCGTGACGGACAAGATCGCTGCCCGGCTGCCCCGGATCGTCAGCGAGCGGACCGAGCGCGGCCCGGTGGTCGCCGCCGTCCGCCTGCACGGGGTGATCACCCCGACGCCCAGCCCGATGGCCCGCAACACGATCAACCTGCAGAACGTCGAGACCGCGCTGACCCGCGCGTTCGAGCACGACCGCCTGGTCGCGGTCGCCCTGCTGATCAACTCGCCGGGCGGCGCGCCCACCCAGTCCGCGCTGGTCGCCGACCGCGTCCGGGAGCTGGCGGCGAAGAAGCGGGTGCCCGTGCTGGCGTTCTGCGAGGACCTCGCGGCCTCCGGCGGCTACTGGCTGGCGTGCGCGGGCGACGAGATCTACGCCCACGGCACGTCCCTGGTCGGCTCGATCGGCGTGGTCAGCGCCGGGTTCGGCCTCAACGGCCTGATCGAGCGCTTCGGCGTCGAGCGCCGCGTCTACACCGCGGGCGAGAACAAGGTGCGCCTCGACCCGTTCCGGCCGGAGAAGGCCGAGGACGTCGAGTGGCTCAAGGGCCTCCAGGAGCAGCTGCACGAGCAGTTCGCGGCGTGGGTCAAGGAGCGGCGCGGGACCAAGCTCAAGGCGGGTGACGACGAGCTGTTCAACGGCGAGGTGTGGACCGGCGCGAAGGCCGTCGAACTCGGCCTGGTCGACGGCATCGGCACCCTGCGCGGCGTGGTCGCGCAGCGCTACCCGGACGCCGAGATCTCCGTCGCCGAACCGCGCCGCCCCTTCCTGGCCCGCCTCGGCCTCGCCGGCGCAACCACCCGATCGGGCGATCTCGTGCTGGAGGGGTTGGCGGCGCTGGAGGAGCGGGCGCGCTGGTCGCGATTCGGCTTGTGAGGTCACGGGCCCGGCGCGGTCCGGGCGCCGGCGTAGACAGCGACCCCGCTCGGTGGGCAAGATGCGCGGCACAGTGAGTACACCGAAGAACCCCAGCGACAACGCCGGCCTCCTCGTTCTGGCGGTGGACGACGAGGCACCGGGCCTGTCCGAGATCAAGTACCTGCTGGAGAGCAGCCCGCACATCCGGCGGGTCCTCACGGCCTTCGACGCGGCGGAGGCCCTGCGCATCCTCCGGGGCGACTACGACCCCGAGGTGATGGACCGCCAGAACGCCGGCCTGCCGCCGGTCGACGCGGTGTTCGCGGACATCAACATGCCCGGCTTGAGCGGCACGGACCTCGCGCGCGTCCTCGGCGCGTTCCGCGCGCCGCCGGCGCTGGTGTTCGTCACGGGCGTCGAGCACTCGGAGGCCGTGGTGGCCTTCGAGGTGGGCGCGCTGGACTTCGTGACCAAGCCGATCAACGAGGACCGGGTGAACAAGGCGATCTCGCGCGTCGTCGAGCGCGTGGCGGCGACGCCCGCCCTCAGCCCCGAGCCGCTCGCCGCCGAGCCGCAGGACGACGAGGTCATCCCGGTCGAGCTGGGCGGCACGATCAAGCTGGTGCCCCGGGCCACCGTCCGCTACGTGGAGGCGCAGGGCGACTACGCCCGCCTGCACACCGGCGACGGCGCCAGCCACCTCGTGCGCATCCCCCTGGCGCAGCTGGAGGAGCGCTGGGGCAGCGCCGGGTTCGTGCGCATCCACCGCTCGTTCCTGGTCGCGCTGCCGCTGGTGACCGAGCTGCGGATGACGTCGAACGGGTACGCGGTGGTCATCGGCTCGGGCGAGGGCGCCAAGGAGCTGCCGGTCAGCCGGCGGCACACGCGGGAGCTGAAGGAACGGATCGTGCGGCCGCCCAAGAGCGGTTGGTGATGAGCAGGCACTCAGGCCCGCCAGGCCAACCGGACCAGCCGCAGCCGGCGGCGCGGGACACGCCGCAGTCGACACCGCTGCGCAAGAACCGCCGCCGGCGCGTCGTGCTCGCCGACCCGCGCGGGCGAGGCCGGGTGCTGCGCACGATCATCGAGCTGGAGGAGCAGACCAGCGTCGGCGAGAAGCTGATCCGCGACCTCATCCGGCAGCAGTTGCGCACCGGCCTGGCGCTGGGCGGCGGCACGCTGGCGTTCCTGGCGCTGATGCCCGTGGTGTTCTACTCGTTCCCCGTGCTGTCGGACGTGCAGTGGTTGGGCGTGCGGCTGCCGTGGCTGCTGCTGGGCCTGCTGCCGTTCCCGCTGTGCTACGGCGTGGGCTACGTCTACCGCAGGCTCGCCGAACGGCACGAGCAGGACTTCGTGAACTCGGTGGACCGGTGATCCAGAACGCGTGGAGCCTGGTCCTGGTCGTCGTGGTGGCGGCGCTGACCTTCCTGCTCGGCTACGTCGGCTCCCGCCGGGCCAACACCACCCCGGACTTCCTGGTGGCGCGCCGCGCCGTGCCCGCCACCCGCAACGCCGCCGCGATCTCCGGCGAGTACCTGTCCGCCGCGTCGTTCCTCGGCGTCGCCGGGCTCGTGCTCAAGGACGGCATCGACGCCCTGTGGTACCCGATCGGCTTCACCGCCGGCTACCTGGCGATGATGCTGTTCGTCGCCGCGCCGCTGCGCCGCTCGGGCGCGTACACGCTGCCGGACTTCGCCGAGGTGCGGCTGGGTTCGTTGCGGCTGCGCAAGTTCTGCACGTTCTTCGTGATCTGCATCGGCGTGCTGTACCTGGTGCCGCAGCTCCAGTCCGCCGGGCTGACCCTCAACACGATCACCGGCCTGCCCGTGTGGCTCGGCGGCGCGCTGGTGACGGCGATCGTGGTCGTCAACGTCCTCGGCGGCGGGATGCGGGCGATCACGCTGGTGCAGGCGTTCCAGTACTGGGGCAAGCTGTTCGCCATCGCCGCGCCCACGTTCGTGCTGTTCACGCTGTTCCTGAGCGGGCCGGGCAACGGCGCGCAGTCGGTCGACGAGGACGGCGTGCTGCGGTTCCACGAGGACGTCGCGGTGACCACGGTCGACCCTGTCCGGGTGCGCGTGGAGCAGGCGCTGGAGCTGTCCGCCACCGGCGAGGTCGACGGCGCGCGGGCCGACGGCGAGGTGTACTGGACGCCCGGCGCGTACGAGGTCGGCGCGGACACCGAGCTGCGGTTCACGGCCGGTTCGCCGGTGCCGGTGGTCGAGGGCTCGCCCGCCGAGAACACCGACTGGCTGCGGCCGCAGGCCACGGGCTGGACGGGCCTGTTCGAGACGTACTCGCTGATCTTCGCGACGTTCCTGGGGACCATGGGGCTGCCGCACGTGCTGGTGCGGTTCTACACCAACCCGGACGGCCGGGCGGCGCGGCGGACCGCGCTGCACGTGCTGTACCTGCTGGGGCTGTTCTACCTGTTCCCGACGGTGCTCGGGGTGATCTCCCGCCAGTACCTGCCGCAGCTGCTGGTGACCGGCAAGACGGACGCGGCGGTGCTGCTGCTGCCGACGACCATGCAGCCGAACGCGCTGGGCCAGGTGCTGGGCGCGATCGTGGCGGCGGGCGCGTTCGCGGCGTTCCTGTCCACGTCGTCGGGGCTGGTGGTGTCGGTCGCCGGGGTGGTGTCGACGGACATCCTGCCGGGCAAGGTGCGCGACTTCCGGTGGGCGACGGTGCTGACCGGGGCGGTCGCGATCGGGTTGGCGCTGCTGCTGCCCAGGTCGGACGCGTCGCTGACGGTGGCGATGTCGTTCGCGCTGGCGGCGTCCACGTTCTGCCCGCTGCTGCTGCTGGGCATCTGGTGGCGCGGGCTGACGTGGGTGGGCGCGCTGTCGGGCATGGTCGTCGGCGGCGGGCTGGTGATCGGCTCGCAGGTGGTGACCGTGATCAGCTCGTACACGGGCGACTGGGCGCCGTCGCTGCTCTCGCAGCCGGCGCTGGTGACCGTGCCGGTGGCGTTCCTGGCCATGGTGATGATCAGCAAGCTGACGGCGCGGCGGCGGCCGGAGGACGTGAACCAGATCCTGCTGCGGTTCCACGCGCCGGACCCGCTGGGCTTCATGCGGGACCGCGACGTGCAGCGCTTCGGCACGGCGGAGGAGCGGACCCGGCTGGAGGAGGGCAAGCACCGCGACGGGACCCACCACTGAGGTCGGCGGCACCCCGCAGGTTCGTCGACGCCGGCCTGTCCCCGGCGCCCGGCCGCCCGGCACACTCGTCGTGGCGGATCGACGGGACGGGGTGCGACGTGCGGAAACCGGTGTGCGCGCTGGTGGCGGCAGTGGCCGCGGCGGCGATGATCACGGCTCCGGCGGTGGCGGCCCCGGCCCCGGCGGGGGCCCCGCGGGCCGCGGTCACCTGCGGCACGGGCGTCCCGGTCGCCACGACCGGCGGCTACCGGGTGCTGCTGAACTGCCCCGGCGTGGGCTACGTCAGCGGCGCGGGCACGACGGCCGCCGACGCCGACGCGAGGGCGCGGGCCCTGGCCAACACCTCGGCCGCCACGGGTCGCGCCTGCACGACGGGCGCGGTCAACACCACCACCGGCGGCTACCTCGCCGTGGTCGAGTGCGGCGGGCTGCCGTGGGTGTTCGGCAGGGGCACGACCCTCACCGACGCCGCCTACCTGGCGCACCTCCAGGCCACCGACGCGATGGCGCACGGGAAGGTGTGCAGCACCGTGGCGAGCAACACCACGCCCGGCGGCTACCTGGCCACGATCGAGTGCACCGGCCTGGACCGGCTCATCGGCCGCGGCACCACGCTCACCGAGGCGGCGTCCTTCGCCCGCGCCCTGGCCGTGGACGCGCTGGCGAGCGGGCGGCCGTGCGGCAGCAGGGCGAGCCTCGCCACCGCGGGCGGCTACCAGACCGACCTGGGGTGCCGCACGCTCACCGGTTCCCTCTCGGTCCTCGCGGTCGGCACGACCCTCACCGACGCGGCGTCCGAGTCGCGGGTGCTGGCGATCAACGCGCTGGCCACGGGCCGGGTCTGCACCACGGTCGGCAACGTCGCCGTGGCCGCCGGCTACCGGGTGACGCTGAACTGCGGGTCGGCCGGCTGGGTGTCCGGCGAGGGCCCGACGCTCAGCGAGGCCGCCCGGGTGGCCCGGGGCAACGCGTTCTGACCGCCGGCGCGACCCGTGCCGAGCCCTTCATTGCCGGTCACCGGCTGATCGGGCTTTGATCTCGAACGGGTGAAGAAAGACCCACCTATCCGGTTACCGGTGATTTCGATCACCCGAGTGGCAGTTCGTCTCGGCATCACTACCGCTCATCGCATCACTCGACTGTTGAGCGCAAGTCCGCGCCCAAGGTCTTTCAGGCGTGACCCACGTCTCCCTACGGTGCACGGCGAACCAGGAACGGACCAGGAGGCTTACGTGCCGTTCACACCGTCGTCAAGCACGCGAGGAGGGGACCGTGAGCACCTCTGAGCAGCACAACCCCGCCGACACCAACGGCGCTCACAACTGGGCGGAGGTGCAGGCCAGCGAGGACTTCCGGCAGCTCCGCCGCCGGCTGCGCAACTTCGTGTTCCCGATGGCCGGCCTCTTCCTGGCCTGGTACCTGCTCTACGTACTGCTCGCCGACTACGCCCACGGCTTCATGTCGACGAAGGTCCTCGGCAACATCAACGTGGGCCTGATCCTCGGCCTGCTCCAGTTCGTGTCGACGTTCGCGATCACCACGCTCTACGTCCGGCACGCCAACAAGAACCTCGACCCCACGGCGGAGAAGATCCGCAACGAACTGGAAGGGGGTCGCCCGTGAGCCAGAACGCCCTGCTCAACATCGGCATCTTCGCTCTCTTCGTCGTCGCCACCCTGGTCGTCGTCATCCGCGCCAGCCGCAACACGAAGACGGCCGCCGACTACCTGGCCGCCGGCCGCGCGTTCACCGGCCCCCAGAACGGCGTGGCGATCGCGGGCGACTACCTGTCCGCCGCGTCCTTCCTGGGCATCGCGGGCGCGATCGCGCTCAACGGCTACGACGGCTTCCTGTACTCCATCGGCTTCCTGGTCGCGTGGCTGGTCGCCCTGCTGCTGGTCGCCGAGCTGCTGCGCAACACCGGCAAGTACACGATGGGCGACGTCCTCAGCTTCCGGATGCGCCAGCGCCCGGTGCGCGCCGCCGCGGCGACGTCGACCATGGCCGTGTCGTTCTTCTACCTGCTGGCCCAGATGGCGGGCGCGGGCGGCCTGGTCGCCCTGCTGCTCGGCATCACCGGCAAGCTCGGCCAGGCGATCGTGATCGCGATCGTCGGCGCCCTGATGATCGCCTACGTCCTCATCGGCGGCATGAAGGGCACCACCTGGGTGCAGATCATCAAGGCGGTGCTGCTGATCGTCGGCGCCGGCGTGATGACGCTGTGGGTGCTCGGCAAGTTCGGCCTGAACCTGTCCGCCCTGCTCGGCGCGGCCGTGGACAACGCGCCGAAGGCCGGCGAGAAGCTGCTCGGCCCGGGCCTCCAGTACGGCGCGACCGGCACCTCGAAGCTGGACTTCCTGTCGCTGGCCCTCGCGCTGGTGCTCGGCACGGCCGGCCTGCCGCACATCCTGATGCGCTTCTACACCGTGCCGACCGCGAAGGAAGCGCGCCGCTCGGTGGTCTGGGCGATCTGGCTGATCGGCCTGTTCTACCTGTTCACCCTCGTCCTGGGCTACGGCGCGGCGGCCCTGGTCGGCCCCGACAAGATCCGGGCGGCGCCCGGTGGGGCGAACTCGGCGGCTCCGCTGCTCGCCGAGGCGCTCGGCGGCCCGCTGCTGCTGGGCCTGATCGCGGCGGTCGCGTTCGCGACGATCCTCGCCGTGGTGGCGGGTCTGACGATCACCGCGTCGGCGTCGTTCGCGCACGACATCTACGCCAACATCATCCGCAAGAACGGCCACGAGGGCGCGGTCAAGGACAAGGCGGACGAGGAGGCCGAGGTCAAGGTCGCGCGCCGCACGGCGATCGTGATCGGCATCGTGTCGATCCTCGGCGGCATCGCGGCCAACGGCCAGAACATCGCGTTCCTGGTGGCCCTGGCGTTCGCGGTGGCGGCGTCGGCGAACCTGCCGACCATCCTCTACTCGCTGTTCTGGAAGCGGTTCAACACCTCCGGCGCGCTGTGGAGCATCTACGGCGGCCTCGTGGTGACGATCACCCTGATCGTCCTGTCGCCGGCGGTCTCGGGCAAGCCGACGTCGATGTTCCCGAACGCCGACTTCGACCTGTTCCCGCTGTCCAACCCGGGCATCGTGTCGATCCCGGTGGCGTTCCTGCTCGGCTACCTCGGCACGGTGCTGTCGAAGGAGCAGGACGAGGAGAAGTACGCGGAGATGGAGGTGCGGGCGCTCACCGGCGTCGGCGCCGAGAAGGCCGTCGCGCACTGACCCACGTCCACGCCCCGCCGGCCGTCATCCTTTCGGGGAGGGCGGCCGGCGTGCTCTTAACCTGGATTTGAAACGACCGTGGCAGCATGTCCACGTGACCGTTCCCAGCGTTGAAGTGTCCGAGGTGCCCGACCAGCTCGCGGACGGCAAGGTGCTGCTCGACGTGCGCGAGGCCGACGAGTGGGTCGCGGGCCACGCCCCCGGCGCCCTGCACATCCCGATGAGCGAGCTGGCGGGCAGGCTCGCCGAGCTGCCCCAGGACGGCGAGGTCTACGTGGTGTGCCGCGCGGGCGGGCGCTCCGCGCGGGTGACGCAGTACCTGAACGCCAACGGCTGGGACGCCACCAACGTCGACGGCGGCATGCAGGTGTGGGCGGCCAGCGGCCGCCCGCTGGTCGCCGAGGTCGACGGCGCGGAGCCCGAGGTCATCTGACGTGGCGTTGCGGCCGATGCGCGTGGACTGGGTGGCGACCCCTCCACCGGGCGCCTACCCCCACCGCAGGCTGGGCGCGCCACCCAGGCCCTACGCCGGGCCGCCGTCCTACCCGGTGCCGCCGCGCTGGGGCTTCCCGCTGCTGGCCTGGCGGTGGCCCACGTCGGTGGCCACCGACGACGAGCGGCCCGCCGACGCGGTCGACCACGTCCAGCGCCTGGCCCGCACCGCGTCCCACGCGCTGGGCCTGGCCGCGCTGACCTCGCTGTGGGCGGCGGGCAGCGAGATCTGGCGCTACGCGCTGCTGCTGCTCAGCCGCCACGGCGCGCTCTCGGAGACCACGGTCGGCGTCTCGGACGCCATGGTCGTGGCGTCCGCCGTGGTCGCGGTCGTGACCGGTGTCCTGGGCCTGGTGTTCACCCTGCTGTGGCTGCGCCGGGCCCGGAACGCGGCGGCGCTGGCGGCCGGCTACGCCCCGTCGCGCTCGGAGACCGAGGTCCTGGTCGGCCTGGTCGTCCCCGGCGTGAACCTGTTCGTCCCCGGTTCGGTGCTGGCCGAGCTGGAGCACGCGGCGCTGCGCCAGCCGGCCGACGCCCGGCCCCGCCCCTCCCGGCTGCTGCGCTGGTGGTGGGGCCTGTGGGCGGGCGCGGCCCTGTTCGCGGCGTTCACCACCGCCTGGTCGTTCCGCTCCAGCGTGCAGGCCATGGCGGACGGAGTGCTGCTCCACGCCGTCGCGGACCTCCTGGCCGCCGCCGTGGCCGTGGTGACCGCCGTGGTGGTCCGCCGCGTCACGACCCTGCTGCTCCCGGTCGACCCGGCCGCCCTCCGCCGGATGCGGGTGGTGGGCCTCAAGGACGCCCCGCCCCCCGCGCTCCGCACCGCCCGCCCCTCCGGCTCCCCCCGCTGACCTCGCGAGTCGTACGCCCAGACCACGCGAGTCGTACGTTCAGGTCGCGCGAGTCGTACGTCCGGGACCCCCGAGTCGCACGTCCAGGACACCGGCGGGCAGCGCGGGCGCGGGCCGGTCGGGCGACCACCGCCACCCCGCCAGGTCGTCGAACGGCGGGCCACCGGCCGCCACCAGCGCCAGGGCCTGGTCCCGGGCCGCCTCCACGGCCCGGTGCTCCGCGTCGGACACCACCCCGAGCCGCCGGCCCTGCGCGTACTCGTCCTCGTCCTTCCACCGCGACCGGGACAGGTCGGGCGCCACGACCAGGTCCAGCAGCAGGTCGAAGGTGTCGAACCCGATCGGGGTCCGGGTCCACGGCCGCTGGAAGTTGACGTACCAGTGGGACAGCCGGTGGTCGGCCGCGTCGAGGAACGCGTTGACGCTGAACCACGTCCCCGGCGGGTTCCACGACAGCAGCGCGGTGTCCCGCCACGCCCACGGCTCCAGCTCCCAGCGGCCCGCCGCGAGGTTCGGCAGCGCCCGCGCGCGCACCTCCTCGTCCCCGGTGCGCAGCCAGTGGGTCCAGGTCGTCGGCGACAGCAGCTCCGCGCCCGGCCCGCACGCCACCACCAGCGCCTCGTCGGCGTCCTCGACCAGCTCGAACGCGTGCGCCGTCCACACCGAGCCCCGCAGCACGTCCCGCCGCACCACCGTCGTCATCCGTCCCCCTCGTCGGCGCCCCCGCGCGGGGACCCGCTCCGGAAGACGTCCACCGGGCCGGACGGGTTGGCCCCGCCGGGACCGGGGCCGGCGTTCCCGTCCGTTCAGCGGCAGTTCGTCGTTCGGCGGTTGGGCGGCCGGCCCGCGCGTGCCACCGTGTCCCCATGCGGGCACTCGTGGTGGCACTGGTCCTGTCGCTCCTGCTCCCCGGCGTGGCGAGCGCCCACGACCGGCGGAAGGCGTTCGACCTCCAGGCGCACCGGGGCGGTCTCGGCCTGACCGTCGAGGGCACCCTCGCCGCCTTCGCCAAGGCCCTCCGGCTCGGCGTCACCACCCTCGAACTGGACGTCCAGATCACCAAGGACGGCCGCGAGGTGGTCACCCACGACCGCAGGACCAACCCGGCCAAGTGCGTCGACACCGCGCCCGCGTTCCCCGGCGACCCGGCGTTCCCCTACGCGGGCAAGTACGTCAAGGACCTGACGTTCGCGCAGGTCCGGACCCTGGAATGCGGGTCGCGGCGCCTGCCGCAGCACCCGGGCCAGGAACTCTCGCCGGGCGCGCGGATGCCCACCCTGGCCGAGGTGTTCGAGCTGGCCCGCCGCCACCGCGCGCACGGCGTCCGCTTCAACGTCGAGACCAAGGTCGAGGCCGCCGCGCCGCACGAGACCGCGCCGCGCGAGCAGTTCGTCGATGTCACCCACCGCGAGATCCTCAGGTCGGGCTTCTTCCGCAACGTCACCGTCCAGTCGTTCGACTGGGGCACCCTGATGCTGTGGCGCGAGAAGGACCGCCGCATCCCGCTCGTCGCCCTGACCCAGCCGGAGTTCCTGCGGCCGGGCTCCCCGTGGACGGGCGGCCTGGACCTCGCCGACTTCGGCGGCAGCGTGGTGAAGGCCGTGAAGAGCTTCGGCGCGTCCGCCCTGTCCCCGGTCCACGGCAACCCGCAGAACGGCACGGTCGCCGACCCGGACTACGTCCCGTTCACCACGAAGGCCCTGGTCGACGAGGCCCACGCGCACGGCCTCAAGGTCATCCCCTGGACGGTCGACGACAAGCCGACCATGAACAAGCTCATCGACGACGGCGTGGACGGCATCATCACCGACTACCCGGACCGCCTGCGCGAGGTCATGGCCGCGCGCGGCTTCAAGCTGCCCAAGGCCTACCGGGCGCGCTGAGCGCCCCGCCGCCCCGCCCACCGGCTCCGGTGGAAGATCGGGTCCTGCCCGACGATGTCGAGCTCGTCGTCGGGTCCGCCGAACGCCGAGGTCAGGCCGTCGAGGTGGGCGACGCCGCGGCGGTGCACCCACCTGCTGGAGGCCCGGTCCCCAGCGGCACGTGCACGGCGCTGTGCCGGCTCACGGCGGCCAGGCGCACCAGGGCGCCCAGGCGCAGCAGGTCCGCCCGCGACCCGGTGAGCGGCACGCACCGGTGGTCGGTCGACCCCGCCCGCGTGTCGCGCAGCCGCGCGGCCGGCACCAGGACGCGGTGCAGCGGCGCGCGGTGCACCACCGGGTGCGCGATCACCGACGAGCGCACGTCACCGCTGCCGGGGCGGCGTCCGGCCGTCGCCGGGTTGGTCGGGGTTGACCGGGTTTTCGGGGGGTCGGGAGCCGGCCATCGGCGCTACGCGTCCGCCAGCGGCAGCTCGTGCAGCCCCCGCATGACGAACTCCGCCTTCCGCCGCGGCCGGACCGCCAGGCACGCCCCGGGCAGCTTCCGCGTCAGCGCCGACAGCGCCGCCTGCACCTCGATCCGCGCCAGCGGCGCGCCGAGGCAGTAGTGGATCCCCGCGCCGAACCCCAGGTGCGGGTTGGGGTTGCGGCCGATGTCCAGCACGTCCGGCTCGGCGAACACCAGCGGGTCGCGCGCCGCCGCGCCCAGCAGCGCCGCGATCTTCTGCCCCGGCTCCACCCGGTGCCCGGCGACCTCCACCGGCGCCGTCGCCGTCCGCTCGAACAGCTGCAGCGGCGAGTCGTACCGGATCAGCTCCTCCACCGCCGTGGGCAGCAGCGCCGGGGAGTCGACGAGCCGCCGCCACTGGTCGGGGTGCTCCATCAGCGCCAGCACGCCGTTGCCGATGACGTTCACGGTGGCCTCGTGGCCGGCCATCAGCAGCAGCACGGAGGTGGCGACCAGCTCGTCCTCGGTCAGCTTCGCGCCGTCGGTGTCGGTGACCGCCACCAGGTCCGACACCAGGTCGTCGCCCGGGTGGACCCGGCGCAGCGCGACCAGCTCGCGCAGGTACGCCGTGAACTCGGCGGACGCGCGCTCGGCCGCGGCCTGCTTCTCGTCCGGCAGGCCGTACTCGTACATCTTCACGATGGCGTTCGACCACGGCTGGAGCAGCGGCCGGTCCGCCGCGGGCACGCCCAGCAGCTGGGCGATGACCTCGACCGGCAGCGGCGCGGCCACGTGGGACAGCACGTCGGCCGACCCCTCGGACCTGACCTTCGCCACCAGCTCGTCCACCAGCCGGTCGGCCAGCTCCGCGATCCACGGCCGCAGGCGCTCCACGTGCCCGCGGCCGAACGCGGCGGCCACCAGCCGGCGCAGGCGGGTGTGCGTGGGCGGCTCGTTCTCCAGCATCGAGTTGCGGTGCAGCAGGTTGAACGCGGTGAACCGCTCGACCGGCGCGGCGTCCGACCAGATGCGCCCGAGGGACCGGTGCCGCAGCACCGCCGACGCCGCCGAGTGCGACACCGCCACGGCGAGCCCCAGGCCCTCGTGCCAGTGCACCTCGCCTTCCGCGCGCAGGGCGGCGAAGGCGGGGTACGGGTCCGCGATGAAGGCGGGGTCGTGCTGGTCGAACGACGTCACGGTCACGGACGGTAGGTCGTGGGCTCGTTTCAAGTCCATCCGAGTGTGGTTGTTCTTGCAAACGTTCAGGGAGTCGTGACATGGCGTGGTCGAGTTGCCCCATCCCGGCTCGACCAGAAGCATCAGCCGGTGTGCCACCCGAGATCGTCGCCCACCGGGGCGCGTCCGCCCGCCGGCCCGAGCACACCCTCGCCGCCTACGAACTGGCCCTGGACGAGGGCGCGGACGGCCTGGAGTGCGACGTTCGCCTGACCAGGGACGGCCACCTCGTCTGCGTCCACGACCCGGTGATCGACCGGACGAGTGACGGCACGGGGAGGGTGAGCACGATGGCGCTCGCCGACCTGCGGCGCCGCGACTTCGGCTCCTGGCACGGCGGCGAGCCGGCCCGCGTGCTGACCCTGGCCGAGCTGCTCGGCCTGGCCCAGGACCGGGGGGCGCGCGGTTCGTCGAGACCAAGCACCCCGTCCGGTACGGGGGGAGGGTCGAGCGCGCGCTGGCCGAGGTGCTCGGCGCGCACCGGGTGGAGGCGGTGATGATGTCGTTCTCCGTGCTCGCCGTGCACCGGTTCAAGGAACTCAGGCCGGACGTGCCGACCGTGCTGCTGCACGACCGGCTGTGGCCGGGGCGCCGGCCGCGCTTCGCCGATTACGACGGCCCCGGTGTTCACCTGCTCAGGCGTCACCCGGACCGGGGACAGAATGCCTATGTGTGGACGGTCGACGAGCCGGCCGACCTCGCCCTGTGCCGCGAGCGCGGCGTTCGGTTCGTCGCCACGAACAACCCGGGGGAGACGCGCGAGCGCCTTGCGGCTAACTTGACGCCCGACCAGCCCTGACCACGAGGAGGCGCGGTGGCGAAGCGGACGGCCGTGAAGAACAAGCCGGCGGACGGGACCAACCCCCGCCGGCCGTGCCCGTGCGGCTCCGGCAAGCGCTACAAGGCGTGCCACGGCGCGGCCGGCGGCGCGGCGGACGTGATCGTCTCCCGCCCGTTCGAGGGCCTGGCCGCCGAGGCCGAGCTGATCGCGCTGCGCGAGTTCGTGCCCTCGGCCACGGCGAAGCTGCCGGTCAAGGACGCGGCGCGCGAGGTCGTCCTGGCCACCGTGCTGCCGATGGCCGCCGCCGGCCTGGTCCGCGCCGACGGGACCGCGTTCGTCGGCCTCCAGGTGCAGGTCCGCTCCGGCGACATCAGCCGCGACCTGGCCCGCGCCGTGCAGTGGGCGCTGACCGCCGAGACCGGTGACGCGCTGGCCGTCGTCGGCCCCGACACCGGCGAGCAGCCCGGCCGGCTCCAGGACCTGCTCGACACCGAGGCGACGCTGAGCCCCGAGCTGCACGCCGACTTCGCGTGGTGGCTGCCGCCGGAGACCGAGCCCAGCGGCGACGTCGCCCTGTCCCTGGAGCGCGCCAACGCCGCGATCCTGCCGACCGAGCGCCTGGACGCGCCGGGCGTGCGGGCCGCGTACTGGGTCGACGCGGGCGACAAGGCGCACCTGCGCTGGGTCCGCCCGGAGCCGGAGGAGAAGCTGCTCGCGGCGCTCGCCCGGCTGTCCGTGCGCGGCGAGCTGGACCTCGGCGAAGGCTCCCGCTACGCGGGCTCGTTCCGCGCCCACGGCCTGCTCGTGCCGGTGTGGGACCTGGACCGCGAGCTGCACTCCAGCGAGTGGGCGCCGGGCGCCGAGGCGCTGGGCAAGCGCCTGGACGACGCCCTGACCAGCCTCGACGCCGAACCGCTCGGCGAGGCCGAGCGGCGTTCCCGCGACGGCCTGCGCGGGCGGCAGATCACGCTGCGCTGACCCGGCTGTCCACAGGCGTCACCTAACCTGTCCACAGGGACCTGTGGACAACTCGGGAGGTCGTGTGATCCTGCGGATCAGCGCCAGGGAGGACTGGGCGCGCGATCGCGAGGCGGGCGCGATCCCGCTCGACCCGGACGGGTTCGTGCACTGCTCGGACCCCGGCACGGTGCACCTGCCCGCGAACCGGCTGTACGCGGGCAGGCACGACCTCGTGCTGCTGGTGGTCGACCCCGAGGGGCTGCCGGTGCTGTGGGAGCCGGGCGACGGCGACGAGTCCGGGCCGTGGTTCCCGCACGTCTACGGGCCGATCCCGACCGACCACGTGGTGGCCGTGCACGAGTTCACCCCGGACGCCGACGGCGCGTTCCGGCCGGCGCCCGTGCTGTGATGCGGCGGGAGCCCCCGGCCACCGGGGGCTCCCGCGCGGCTCAGAGCGCGCCGCCGGCCGTGCGCGGCGCCGTCGGGTCGGCGCCCTCGCCCACGACCTCGCGGGCCAGGAAGTTCTCCACGTGGAACAGGTTGCCCTCGGCCCGGTCGACCACGGTGAGCAGCGTGCTCATCGAGGCGACCTCCTCGACCTGCTCCTTGAGGAACCACTGCAGGAACTGCTCGCCGAGGTAGTCGCCCTCGTCGCGGGCGGTCTTGGCGAGCGCCACGACCTGCTCGGTGACGGTCTTCTCCTGCTCCAGCGCGAGCGCGACCGGCTCGCGCGGGGAGGCGAAGTCGTTGCGCACCTCGTCCACCCCGGGAATGGTCACCGGCAGCCCGTTGTCCAACAGGTACTGCACGATCATCATCGCGTGGTTGCGCTCTTCGAGGGCCTGCTTGTAGAAGTGCGCGGCCAGCCTCGGCAGGTCGTTGCCGTCGTACCAGACCGCGATGGCCACGTACTGCTGCGAGGCGGTGAACTCGTTGCGGACCTGTGCCCGGAGCAGGTCGTGGAACTTCGACTCGCGCGAGGAGGAAATCTTCGTCAAGTTGAGGGCCATGACTCGAAGAATAACGCGCGATGCGTTTTAATGCATTAAAGGCAAGGCTCTGCAAAATAAGGGAAGGGTTGCCGAAGAAAGCTTAGGCAACCCTTCCGGGCCTTGTTTCACCCGAGTGGCGCGCGGTCGATCGGGCACGACAGGCAGCGCGGTCCGCCGCGGCCGGAGCCCAGCTCGGAGCCGCTGATCCGGAGCACCTCGACGCCCTCGTCCTCCAGGCGCGCGTTGGTCTCCACGTTCCGCTCGTAGGCCACCACCAGGCCGGGCGCGACGGCGAGGGTGTTGTTGCCGTCGTCCCACTGCTCGCGCTCCGCCGTGACCGGGTCCAGGCCGGTGTCGATGACGCGCAGCCGCTCGATGCCCATCGCCTCGGCCGCCGCCTCCAGGAACGGCCGCCGGTCGTCCACCACGACGCCGCCCGCGCCGTCCGACCGCACCGGGTAGGCGTCCAGGTTGTCGCGCACCGCCGGGTACATCACCACGGCGTCCCGGTCGACCATCGTGCACACCGTGTCCAGGTGCATGGTCGCCCGCTCCTGCGTGATCGGCACCGCCAGCACGGTGTGCGCGAGGCCGTCGGCCAGCGCGGACCGGGCGAACGACTCGGCGCCCGCGGGGGTGGTGCGCTCGCCGACCCCGATCGCCAGCACGCCCGGCGCGAGCAGCAGCACGTCACCGCCCTCGACCGGCGCGGAGTGCGCCCCGTACGCGCGGCCGGTCTTGCGGAACCGCGGGTGGTAGGCGTAGATCAGGTCGGTCAGCGCGGTCTCCCGGTCGCGCGCGGGCAGCGCCAGCGACGTGATCGCCACCCGGTCGCCCACCCACACCGACGAGTCGCGGGTGAACAGCAGGTTCGGCAGCGGGTCCACCGCGAAGTCGTGCGGGTGGTGCATCTTGCGCACCAGGGACGCGCCCTCGGCCGCGGGCAGCTCCTCGAACGTCATGCCGGTCATCAGCGCGGTCGCCAGCTGCTCCGGGCCGACGGAGGACAGGTGGGAGCGCAGCGCGTCGGCCAGGTCGATGCCCAGCCGCCGCTCGTTGACCGCGCTGTGGATGCCCGCGATCCGCGCCCGGTCGTCGTGCAGGGCCTTGACCAGCAGGTCCGCCAGCAGCAGCACCTCGACCCCGCGCCCGCGCAGCACCTCGGCGAACGCGTCGTGCTCCTCCTGGGCGCGGTCCACCCACGGCACGCCGTCGAAGAGGAGCTGGTCGTTGTTGCGCGGGGTCAGCCGCTTCAGCTCGGCGCCGGGGCGGTGCAGCAGCACCGTGCGCAGGGGGCCTACCTCGCTGTCGACCCGGGGCGCCGGTGCGGGGTCGGCCCCGGGCTGGGTCTCGGTCTGTGCGATGTGCGCGGTCACGCTTCCGAGGGTAACCCGGGGCCGGCGGTAACAGCAGCTCGGAGCGGCCTCTTTCGGCGAGATTGAACGCAAACCGGCTTGCGAACGGCGGTTTGTTGCGTGATCAGTGCTTCTCACCGGATGAACGTTGCTTCCTGGGGTGGGTCGTGCGGCGGCGCCCGCGCCTGGAGGATGATCGGAATCGACGAGGGGGAGGCCCGGTGGCGGATTTCCGCGTGACGGTCGACGCGCCCGCAGGGGTGGCGTCCGCGACGAACATGCTGCTCCAGGAGCTGGTCCGGGGCGCCCGGGTGGACGCGCGGCCCGCGCCCGCCGACCTGCCCGAGGGCGCCAAGAGCGGCGCCGGCGCGTCCATCGCCGAACTCGTCCTCAACGGCACGCTCACCGCGGCCGCGGCGGGCGCGGTGGCGTCGGTGGTCACCGCGTTCGTGCAGCGGGGCAGCGCGCGCAAGGTCACCATCAGGTCCGGCGAGGACGAGATCACCGTCGAGGGCCTGGACGCCGGGTCGCAGCGGGCGCTGCTGGAGTCGTGGCTGCGGGAGCGCGAGGGCTAGGGGTGGGTCGGCACGCGCTCCTGGTCGCCACCGGCGAGTACGACGACGCGCGGCTGAGCCGGCTGCGCGCGCCCGAGCAGGACGTGGAACGGCTCGCCGCCGTGCTGGAGGACCCCGACGTCGGCGGGTTCACCTCCGTCGAGGTGCTGCGGGACCGGCCCGACCACGAGGTCCGGCGCGCGGTGGAGGACCTGCTGGCGCCGCGCGGGCCCGACGACCTCGTGCTGCTGTACTTCTCGTGCCACGGCATCGTCTCGCCCTCCGGCCGGCTGTACTTCGCCGCGGCCAACACCGCGCAGGACCGGCCCGCGGGCACCGCCATCCCCCGGTCGTTCCTCAACGAGCAGTTGGAGGACTGCCGCGCCGCCGGCCGGGTGCTCGTGCTCGACTGCTGCTTCAGCGGCGCGTTCGTCGAGGGGTTCAAGGGCGCCGCCGGGGCCGTGCTGGACGACGTCGGCGAGGGCTACGTGGTGATGACCGCGTCCAACGCCTACGAGTACGCCTTCGAGCAGGACTCGCTGTCCCTGGACGCGCCGGTGGCGTCGCTGTTCACCGACGTGCTGATCGAGGGCCTGGCGGGCGGCGACGCCGACCTCGACGGCGACGGGTGGGTGGACGTGGCCGAGCTGTTCGCCCACGCGCGGGAGCAGGTGCGCGCCCGCCGCCCGGACCAGACGCCGCAGTTCTTCGCCCACGGCGCCTCCGCCCCGCTGCGGATCGCGCGAGCCGGGGGTCGGTCGGGGCGGGGGCGCGGGACGCGGCGCACCGCCTCGTACACGCCCGGCCAACTGCTGGTGGCGCGCGGCTTCCGCGCCGCCGCCGAACCGGTGTGCCGGACGCTGGGCCCGATGGGCAGGCGGGCCGTGGTGTTCGTCGACCGCCGACCGGTGGAGCTGGCGGACTCCTCCGCCATCGCGGCGGCGTACCAGCCCGACGACCCGCGCGACTCGCTGGGCGCGGCCTACGTGCGCGACCTGGTCGAGGAGGTGCGGCGGGAGGCCGGCGACGGCGCGGCGTCGGCGGTGGCCGTGGCCCGGGGCGCGCTCGCGGGCCTGGTCGACGCGATGCGCGAGGGCCACAACCCGGTGCGGCTCCTGCGCGGCGTCACGGCCGCGGCCCGGCGCGCGGCGGAACTGGTCGTCGAGGCGGCCGAACCGCTGCGGCCCCGGGACGTGGGGTCCCTCGCCGCGACGGCGGCCGGTGACGAGGTGGTCGGCGAGGCCGTCGCGCACGTCACTGCGGTCATCGGTGAGGGCGGGCCGATCCTGGTCGAGGAGGGCCAGGGCTTCGAGCTGGAGCACGAGTTCGGCCGCGGCCTGAGGCTCGGCGCCGGCTACGCCTCGGCGCAGTTCGCCACCGGCCCGCGGCGGGAGGCGGTGCTGGCGCACGCGCGGGTGCTGCTGTTCGCCGGCACCCTCCAGGGCCGGCCGGACGTGCTGGGCGAGGTGCCCGAGGACGACGTGCTCGTGGTGTGCGAGGGGCTGGCGCACGCGGCGCTGACCGAGCTGCTGCGACGCGGCCGGGCCGTCGCCGTGGTGGTCGGTCCGGCCGCGCTCAACCGCCTGCACGACCTGGTGAAGGGCGTGCTCCTGGACGAAGACCTGGTGGCGGCGGCGACGGCCGGGTCCCTCGGTCACGCCGAGAAGGTCGTGGTCACCTCGGACGAGGCGGTGGTGTTCACCGGGCGGACCTCGGCGAAGCACCCGGCGGCCCTGATCCGGGCGAGCGCGGGGCAGGTCGCGCGGGTGGAGCGGGCGGTGCGCGCGGTGCACAGCGCGACCACCGAGGGCGTGGTCCGGGGCGGCGGCGCGGGCCTGGCCGCGATCGGCGCGCAGCTGGCGGACGAGGCGACCGGCACCGAGGAGGAGGTCGCGGGCTGGCGGGCCTTCGCCACCGCGCTGGCCGAGCCCGCGAACCGGGTCGCGGAGAACGCGGCGGTCCCCGTGGCGGCCCTCGACCCGTCCCTGCTCGACTCGGCGGGCGTCGCGCGGGTCGTGGTGGCCGCGGCGGCACGCACGGCGTGCCGGTTCCTGCTGGTCGCCTGACCGGCGGTCCACGCCCACCGCGCGGTGGCCGAGGACGCGGAGCCGTCGTCGTCACGGGCCGGGTACACGACCCCGGCCCGGGTTCAGCGGATGAACCGGACGTCCGGGTAGCGCGGCGAGTCGCCCCGGAACAGGTGGGTGTGCCGGCCCTTCAGGTGCAGGTCGAAGTACGCGGCCAGGTAGTCGCGCTGCGCGCCCAGCGACCGCTCCGGGTCGATCTCGCCGACGATCGCCGCCCGCTGCTCCGGGCTGAACAGCGGGTCGAGCTGCGGCACCGCGAACTGGAGGTCGGTGAAGCTGTAGTGCGAGCTGCGCTCGAAGAACAGGTCGCGCTTCCAGCCGCGCTGGTTGGGCCAGAAGTCCGCCCACGTCGGGTCGATCGAGCGCTCCCGGTGGCTGTGCGGCAGCCGGGCGCCGGTGTCCCCGTCCACCAGCTCGCCGCCGACGAGCATGAACGGCCGGTCGAGGCCGCGCGTGACCACCTCGCCGGGCCGGTAGTCGCTCCCGCCGAACGAGTGGGCCATGGCGCCGTCGAGGTTGACGCCCGCGTCGATGCGCCGGTCGTGCACCATCGCCTCGCCCGCCGCGTAGCCGCCGTACGAGTGGCCGAACGCGCCGACCCGCGACAGGTCCGCGTAGTCCAGCCGCGCGAGTTCGTCGAGGACGAACCGGGTGTCGGCGACCCGCGCGTCGATGGCGGTCCGGCGGTCCCCGACGTCCTCCACGTCGGCCAGCGGCGGTTCGACGCGCCCGCCGGGGAACTCGACCGCGACGGACTCGTGCGTGTGCGACATCGACACCACCACGTACCCGCGGGAGGCCAGGTCGTCGGTGACGCCCACGTGCAGCTCGCGCACCGAGCCGAACCCGGGCGAGAACAGCACGACCGGCCACCGGCCGCGGGCGGGCGCGGCCCCGGTGCGGGCGTGCCGCCGGGGCGCGGCCCAGTCCACCGCGCCCGGTGGCGTGCCGAAGTACGTCGAGGCCAGCCGGTCCACGCCCGCCGCCACGCCCGGCGTCATCCACGGCGCGCGCGGGGCGTGCGAGCGCTCGGCCGGGTAGGAGACGGTGACCATGACCTCCCGCGCCTCCCCGGGCCGCCACGGGTCGGGCCGGTCGTCGACCAGGTGCAGCTCCACCGTGCCGACGGGGTGGCGGCCGGTCGGCGCCGGGATGGCGACCCGCGCGCCGGTCGAGTCCCGGGCGACCGGGTCGGGGGCGGTGGCCGTGGCCGGGGCGGCGGTGGCGAGTGCGGCCAGGACCGCGACGACCGCGGCCGGCGCTCTGGTGCGCATCAGGGGTTCCCTTCGTCGGTGGCGGCTCCCGACGGATGCTGGCCGACCCCGACCCCCGCGCGCGTCAGCCCCGGGTCGCGGCGCGCGTACTCCGCTGGTCTACCGGCCGGCCTACGGCAACCACGACACGTGCCCGCGCAGCAGCGTGTAGCCCACGAACGCGACCACGTCGAGCAGCGCGTGCGCGACCACCAGCACCCACAGCCGGTTCGTCCGCTGCCACACCTTGCCGAACACCAGGCCCATCACCACGTTGCCGACGAACCCGCCGAAGCCCTGGTACAAGTGGTACGAGCCGCGCAGGACGGCGCTCGCCAGCAGGGCCGCGTTCGGACCCCAGCCGAGCTGCCGCAGCCGGGTGAGCAGGTACCCGACGACCAGCACCTCCTCGGCCCACGCGTTGCCGATGGCGGACAGGACCAGCACCACGCTGCGCCACCACGCCTCGTCGAGCGTCGACGGCTGCACCGCGAGGTTGAGCCCGAGGTCCCACGCCACCAGGTAGAACACCAGGCCGGGGATGCCGATGACGGCGGCCAGCCCGAGGCTGCCGAGGGCGTCCGGGCCGAGGCGGGTGCGGTCCAGGCCGAGCGCGCCCAGCCGGATGCCGCCGCGCCACAGCAGGTACAGGCCCAACCCGCCCCACGCCGCGAGCTGGAGCACGCTCAGCAGCTGCGCGATCAGGTCGAGCAGGTCGAACCTGGCCTGCGGGACGTTGATCGCGACCTTCTGCTCGTTCAGCGGCACCGGGTTCAGCAGGCTGTCCAGCAGGCGGACCAGGCTGCGCAGCCCGGACAGGCCGAGCGTCATCGCGAAGACCAGCAGCAGTTCGACCTGGTAGCCGCGGCGCTCCCGGACGTCGAGTGGTTCGATCACCCGCGTACGTTAACGGCGCTGGGCGAGGAAGGGGCAGCCCATCAGCCGGCGCAGCTCGACCGCCAGCTCCTGCGCGGTGCCGACGGACCGCGAGAACGCGATCCGCACGTCGTGGTCCTCGTCGGACATCTCCACCCGCAGCCGCAGGCCGAAGCGGTCCAGGCCCAGCGGGCGGACGTGACCGCCCCGCAGGTGCTCCGGCAGGTGCTGGGAGAGCAGGCCGACGACGTCCCGGTGCGACAGCTCCAGGTGCCGCAGCCAGTGGTCCTCGTGCGCGGCGAACGGGTCGGGCTCGGCCTGCGCGAACAGCTCCGGGCGCAGCGACGTGGTGCCCTCGGCGTCGGCCACCACCAGCGAGGCCGGGCTCAGCCGGAGCACGCTCACCCCGTGCCCGACGTCGAGCAGGCGCGGGTCCGGTCGGTCGTCGGCGACCTCCAGGCCCGCCTCCCGGGCCTCCCGCGGGTCGAGCGTCCGCAACCAGCCGGTGATCCACAGCAGGCCGCGCACGGGCTCCCGCAACTGCACCGGCGCGTGGTCGGCGACCTCCAGCATCGCGGTCAACTCGGCCCGGCGACCGGCCTCGACCAGCGGGTGCTCGTCGGGCAGCAGGATCGTCACGTCGCCGCGCGGGTGGACGTGGTGCAGCACCGGCGTGACCCGGCCCTCCGTGCCATCCGACGGCAACAGGGCCGCGCGCCCACCCCGGGCGGCGATCGTGCGCGCTCGCTCCGCCGGGTGCGGGGCGGGCGGTCGACGCGTCTCGTTCACCGCTCACCTCCCAACTTAGGGCAGCCTAACTTGGCGGGACCCGGCGGCGGAAGTCCCACCACCGGTGTACTGCTCCGGGCTCGCCCACACCCACCGGCCACGGTAACGACCGCGCGCCGACCCGCACAGCGGCGGAGCGACCGGTCCGAACCCCGGGACCGGGGCCGGCCGTTCCCCGACCCGACCCCGCCGCCGTAACCTGGTCACGCCCCCTGGCGGAGGTGACCCGTGGTCGTGCCGAACAAGCCGTCCACCGAAGGCACGGCGCTCGATGACCCGTGGACCCGGCACTGCCTGGAGAAGTCCGGCCGCCGGGCGTTCGGCTGGGTCGTCCTGGCCGTGCTCGCCTTCCTGCTCCACCTCTCCCTCCTCTTCGCCCTCGACGAGTCCTCCTCGCTGCCACCCGTGCTGCTGGGGTTCTCCGCGCTCGTCCTCGGGCTGAACCTCACCCGGCCCCAGCCGTTCACCCGGCTCCTGGGCGACCGCGCGTGGGTCTACGTGCGCGTCCACTGGCGCGGCGGGCGCCTCGTCGTCCACGGCACGCGACCGCTCGTGCTCGACGTCAGCGCCGGACCGCTCGCCCGGGGCCGCATCAGCCGCCACCGGCGGGCCTGGGTCGTGCCCCCCGACCGGACCGGCAACACCGCGGTGACGTTCCGCGGCGTGCCCCGCCTGTTTCCCGCGAAGGTGTCGCGCGGCTGAGTTTCGCCGGCGCGCGAACCGGAAATCCCCAGGTGGGAGATCCTGGCTTGCGGGGAGCAGCGGTGGGTGAGACGTGGGTGAGCAAGTGCCTGACCCGGGCGGACCGTCGCGCCGTCGGGTTCATCGGCATCGCCCTGCTCGCGTTCGTCGTGCTGTGGCTCGTGTCGGAGTGGATCGGGTCCCGGTGGGTGTTCGTCCTCAGCCCGCTGTGCGTCGAGTTCGCCGTGCCCGGCCTGCGGCACTTCTGCTCGCGCCGCAGCCTGAGGCGGCTGCTCGCCACCTACCCGAGGCACCCCGTGTCGGTGAACTTCGTGCCCGGCCGCGCCCGGGTCGGGTGGCAGGCGTACCTGGAGACCGAGGGGTCGGACCGCACGTTCCTGCGGCTGCCCGAGATCCCCGAGCGCGTGCGGGAGAACATCCGCCGCGGCGGCCAGGTGTGGCTGGCCGGGCCAGACCCGCGGGGGCGCGCGGTCGTGCTCACCCGCGGCGCGCCGTTCCTCACGCTGGGCCGCGTCGTCATCCGCTGAGTCCGCGGGGTCGTCGTCCGCGGCGTCGTCGGCTCATCGGCTCCTCGGCTCAACGACCGACCGGGATGCCGCTCTGCTCGGCCCAGGCACCGACGTCCTCCCGGCGCAGCGCGGTCGCCAACAGGTCCGGGAACCGGTCCGGCGTGCAGGCGAACGCGGGCGCGCCCAGCTCCGACAGCCGCGCCGCCAACTCGTGGTCGTAAGCCGGGGTGCCGCTGTCGGACAGCGCGAGCAGCACGACGACCGTCACCCCGCCGGCCACCAGCTCCCGCACCCGGCGTTGCAGCTCGCGCGCCACGCCGCCCTCGTACAGGTCGCTGATCAGCACCATCACCGTGTCCGTCGGCCGGCGCACCAGTGACTGCCCGTAGGCCACCGCGCGGTTGATGTCCGTGCCGCCGCCCAGCTGCGTGGCGAACAGCAGGTCGACCGGGTCGTCCAGCTCGTCGGTCAGGTCGACCACCTCGGTGTCGAACACGACCAGCCGAGTCTCCACCGACTTCAGCGACGCCAGCGAAGCGCCCAGCACCGCCGAGTAGACGACCGACTCCGCCATCGACCCGGACTGGTCGACCAGCAGGATGACGTCCCGCAACGAAGCCTGCCTGCTGCGACGGCTGTTGCCGACCAGGTCCTGCACCACGACCGTGCGCTGCTCGGGCTGGTAGTGGCGGAGGTTGGCCCGGATCGTGCGACTCCAGTCCACATCGGACAGCCGGGGCCGGCTCGTGCGGCGGGAGTGGTCGACCGCACCCCGGACGGCCGACAGCAGCCGGTCGGCCAACCGGCGCTCGATGTCCTCGACGACCCGGCGCACCACGGCGCGGGCGGTCTCGCGCGTGCGCGCCGGGATGGCGCTGGAGAGCGAGACGAGCGTGCCGACCAGGCTCACGTCCGGCTCGACGCTCGACAGCAGTTCCGGCTCCAGCAGCAGTTGGCGCAACCCGAGGCGCTCCACCGCGTCCCGCTGCATGACCTGGACGACCGAACCGGGGAAGTAGGTGCGGATGTCACCCAGCCACCGGTGCAGGACCGGCGACGAACCGCCCAGCCCGGCACCGCGCTTGCCACCGGCCTCGACCGCGTCACCCCCGCCGCCGTAGAGCCCGGTCAACGCCCCGTCCCGCCGCTGGTCGTCCTGGCTGAGGGCCCCGAGGTCACCGGCCGCGCCCCCGAGCAGCAACCGCCAGCGCCGCTCGCGCTCACCTGCGATATCGTGATTCACGAGCCCTCCCCGACAGACACGATCGGGTGATCATCGGCCGAAAATGTACGGAAACGGCGTCCTCGTTCATCGGTTGGAACATGAGGAACGCCGACCACACCCCGCGTCACCCGCCCACCTCCACACCCATCACGCCCCCGACACCCCCGACGCCGCCCCAGAACTGCGAGCCGCGGCCCCGGCACCGGCCCCAGCCCCCGACACCCCCGCCAGCAACGCCCGCACGTGCCCGGCCAGGCGACCCGCCAGCGCCTCGTCCCAGTCACCCGAGCCCCCCGAGCCGCCCGGACCGGTGGACGAGCTGGCTGCCGTACCCCGGACCCGGTCACCGAGCATCCGCCGCTCCGCCGGGCTGAACTCGGTCACGGCCCGGCGCAGCAGCGGCAGCGCGGCCTCGAAGTCCGCGCCGGGCAGGCCGGTCAGCCACTCGTCGACCACGCCGAACAGCCGCGGGTCCGCGGTGAGCAGCGCCGCCGACCCGCGCAGGAAGCCCGCCACGAACGCCGTGGCACCCGTGGAGCCGCCGCCTGTCGAGCCGCCGCCCATAGAGCCGCCGCCCGTGGAGCCGCCCGTGGAGCCGCCGGTGGAGTGAGGGCCGGTGGAGTGAGGGCCGGGGGAGCCGCCACTCGATGGGCCGCCGCTCGATGGGCCGGTGCCTGACGGGCCGCTTGTCGGGCCGGTGCCTGGTGGGTTGACGGGGGGCGGGGTGGTGCCGGTGGGCTGGGGGGTGGCGCCTGTCGGGCTTCGCCTGCCCGCACCCGCCGCGCCCGCCGAGACCGCTCGGTGCAGGCGTGCGGCGACCGCGTCGGAGTCGAGCACGCCCGTCTCCCACAGCAGCCGGGTGGCGCGGCCGGTCGGCAGGCCGTGGGCGTCGGGCATGGCCACCAGTGACCGCAGGGCCCGCTGCCACGTGTCGCGGTGCTCGTCGTCGGCTGCGAGGCGGACCGCGTCCTCCGCGCCGTCGAGGGCTTTGAGGGCCCGTTCGGCCGTGGGGTCGTCCACGCCTCGGCACGCCAGCGGCAGGCCGACCGCGCCCCGGGCCAGCAGGCCGTGCAGGGCCACGCGCAGCAGGTCGGGGTCGGTGCCCCGGACCGAGCCGTAGCGGACCGTGGTGGCCAGGTTCGGCAGGGCGGCCAGGAGTTCCAGGGCGTCGGTCGCCGCCGCGGCGCAGCGGTCCAGGGCCTGGCGCGCCGCGGTGACCGCCTCGGGGATCTCGCAGCCCACGGCGAGGCCGAGGACTTCGGCGGCTTCTACGACCCGGGTCGCTTCGGCGGCGCGCGTGGTCAGGACCTGCCGGGCGGCTGCCTCGACGGTGGTGCCGTGGCGGGCGGCGACGGCCAGGGACACGGCGAACTCCGGCTGCCAGTGCAGCTGCCAGGCCTCGGCGAACGTGCCGAGGGTGCGCGTGCCGTCCGGGGTGCCCCAGGGGATGTCCAGGACTTCCAGGCGGCGCAGGAGCTTCGAGCGCTCGCGGTCGGTGTCCTTGCGCAGGTCCAGGCGGATCGCCTTGCGCATGGCGGGCGGTGGCATGCGGAGCCTGCGCCGCAGCCGGACCAGGTCGGCGGCCAGGGGGGACTGGGGCACGCCGTCGCCCACCTCGCCCAGGCGTTCGCTGATGACGAGCTGGTCGTGGATCAGGCGCAGCGGGGTCTCGTCGCCGCCGCACAGGACCGCCAGCGCCGCCTCCATCACCTCGGACAGGCCCGGTGACGGGCGGCCGCGCAGGGCGGCGAGGGTGTCGGCCAGGCGGACCGCCTCCACCGCGCTCGCGGTCGACGCCTGGAGGTCTTCGGAGCGCAGCACCGCGCACGCGCGGGCGAACCAGCGCGGCACCGCGTCGCCGCGGTCGGCGCACTCCCACAGGTGCGCGTACCAGCCGGGTGAGGCCACGCCCGCGCCGTAGCCGGAGGCGGTGGCCAGGCGGCCGTGGCTCCACGGCACCCAGGTGCCCGAGACCTTCTTGCGCGGCAGGCCCTTCAGGGCGGCGGCGTCGGTGGTGGCGGGCGGGAGGGTGCGCAGCGCGGGGACGTGCCAGGCGCCGGCGACGACGGCGATCGGGCCCGGGAAGTCCTTGAGGGCCTGGCGCAGGTTCTGGCGCATCGCGGCCTCGCGGCGCAGCGTCCGGGCGTCCACCTGGTCGGCGAACTCCTCGCGCAGCGCGGACATCGCCTCCGCCACCGCGGCCGGCAGGTCCGCCGGGTCGGTGTGGTGCTCGACCACGTCCTCCCACCAGCGCTCCGGGTCGTCGAAGCCCGCCGCCTCGGCCAGGATCCCCAGCGGGTCCAGGGACGCCAACGCCGCGGGGGCGCGGTCCTCGGCCGGCTCGGACGGCTCGGACGGCTCGGCCGGTGAGTCGGGGTCGTCGGGATGAGCCGGCGACGGGGGAGAGGGCGGGGCGTCGGCCAGGGACGCGGCGGCCGGCGGGTCGAAGAAGCGGACCGGCACGTCGTGCTCGTGCGCCCACGTCATCGCCCGCCACTCCGGGGAGAACTCGGCGAACGGCCAGAACGCCGCCCGCGCGGGCTCCGCCTCGTCGTGCAGCAGCAGCGCCACGGGTGGCGTCAGCCGGGGCACGTGCGGCAGCAGGGCGTCGCCCTCCGGCGGCCCCTCGATCAGCACCACCTCCGGCCGCACGGCCTCCAGCGCCGCCGCGACCATGCGCGCCGACCCGGGGCCGTGGTGCCGGATGCCGAGCAGGGCGACCCGCTCGGGCAGGGGCTGCTCGCGCGCCATCAGCCCACCAGGTCCCGGCACGCCCGGTACAGGTCGCGCCACTCGGCCCGCTCCTTGACCACGGCCTCCAGGTACTCCTGCCACGCCGCCGCGTCCGACACGCGGTCCTTCACCACGGCGCCGAGCAGGCCCGAGGCCAGCTCGTCCGCGGTGATCCGGCCGTCGCCGAAGTGGCCGGCCAGGGCCATGCCGCTGGTCACCACCGAGATCGCCTCGGCCGTGGACAGGCTGCCGCTGGGGCTCTTCAGCTGCGTCCGGCCATCCACGGTGGACCCGTTGCGCAGCTCGCGGAAGATCCGCACGACCCGGCGCACCTCCTCCAGCGCGGGCGGCTCGGCGGGCAGCTCCAGCGCCCGGCCCAGCTGGGCCGCACGCGCCGACACGATCTCCACCTCCGCGTCCTCGGTCGCGGGCGGCGGCAGCACGACCGTGTTGAAGCGGCGGGCCAGCGCCGACGACATCTGGTTCACGCCGCGGTCCCGGTCGTTCGCGGTGGCGATCACCGTGAACCCGGGCACGGCCCGCACCTGGGAGCCCAGCTCCGGCACGGGCAGCGTCTTCTCCGACAGGATGGTGATGAACGAGTCCTGCACCTCGGCGGGCATCCGGGTCAGCTCCTCGACGCGCGCGACCGCGCCGGTGCGCATCGCGGTCATCACCGGGCTCGGCACCAGCGCCGCTTCGGACGGCCCCTCGGCGATCAGCCGCGCGTAGTTCCAGCCGTAGCGGACCTGGTCCTCGCCGGTGCCGGCGGTGCCCTGGACGACGAGCGTCGAGTCGCCGCTCACGGCCGCCGCCAGGTGCTCGGACAGCCACGACTTGGCCGTGCCGGGCACGCCGACCAGCAGCAGCGCCCGGTCGGTGACCAGCGTGCCGACCGCGACCTCGACCAGCCTCCGGTCGCCGACGTACTTCGGGGTGATCACGACGCCGTCCGGGGTGCGGCCGCCGAGCACGTAGGTGACCACGGCCCGGGGCGACAGCCGCCAGCGCGGCGGGCGGGGCCGGTCGTCCGAGGCGGCCAGGGCGGCCAGCTCGTCGGCGTACTGCTGCTCCGCGGCGGGCCGCAGCACGGTCTCGGTGGTCACTGGCTTGCCTCCCGGTGGTTGAACGCCTCGCGCAGCTGCACGCGCAGCCGCAGGACGTCGAGGTCGACGGTGTGCTCGGGCCACCGCTCGGTGATGCGGGCCCAGTTCGCGCCGAGCACCTCGGCGTCGCCCCTGGCCAGCAGCACGGGGGGCGGCCTGCCGGCGCGCCACCTGGGCGCGCGTGCCGCCGCGTAGCGGTCGAGCAGGTCGGCGGTCGCCCGCGGGCCCCACGGCGCGGGCAACTGCGAGCAGGCGTGGTCGAGCAGGTCGTAGTTCCACTGCTCGGACACCTCGACGACCGTGCGCGCGGCCAGCTCGGCGGGCAGGCCGGCCAGCATCTCCAGCTGCTCCATGCCGGTGAGCGCGCGGGTGGCCGCGATGGCCCACGGGCGGGGGTCGTCGGCGAGCCGCAGGTTCTGCGCCACGCCGCGCAGCAGCTCGCCCGCCCACGTGCCGCGCGCCAGTTCCGCCGCCGCGCCCTCGTCGTCGGTGCGCAGGCGGCTCGTCCAGTGCCGCGGCGGCACGCTCGACGCCGCGCCCCGGATGCGCCCGGCCACGCCGGTCTCCGAGCCGTCCTTGAGCAGGTCGCGCGCCTCGTCCGGCTCGGGCCGGTCCTCGGCCCACAGCTCGTCGCTCTGCACGTCGAACCCGTCGGCGGTCAGCCACAGGCCGCGGTGCAGGCGTTCGGCGGCGCGTTCGGCGAGCTTCGACCCGGGCAGGGTGCGCAGCAGCCGCAGCGCCTCGTCGTGCACGCCGATCGCGCGGTCGTCCAGGGCGTGTTCGAGGAGCGGTTCGTCGTCCGGGCCCAGGTTGGTCTCCAGGGCGCCGACCAGCGCCTGGCGGTCGGTGGCGCGGCGCTGCCCGTCGAACCGGGCGGCCAGGAACTCCCGGGTGCCCGCCGGGTCGCGGGTGCGGGCGCGGCGCAGCGCGGCCTGCCGGGCGGGGCCGGGCAGGTCCAGGACCTCGTCGAGGGGCACGTCCCCGTCCGCGCCCCCACCGACCGCCCACGCCCAGGCCGGTCGCAGCCCCGCCAGCCACCGGCCGCGCGCGCCGAGCACGGCGGTGATCGCGGGGCGCAGGCCGGGGTGGGCGGTGCCGAGGCCGAGGAGGGCGGGCAGGTCGCGGTGGTCGGCGACCGCGCCCGCGGCCTTGGCCAGGCCGCACCACTCGGTGAGCAGCACCTGGTCGTCCAGGGCCAGGACCTGCACGAGCACGGCCCGCGCCAGCCGGTGGACCGGCACGTCGCCGGACCCGGGCGCCGGTTCCAGCGGCGGCCCGTCCACGACGGGCGGCAACCGCGCGGCGTGCGCGGCCAGGCCCAGTTCGGCGCACCGGTCGAGCAGCTCGGCGGACGTGACGCCGGACCGCCGCGCCCCGACCAGGACGGCCTGCACGGTGCCCTGCCACGCGTCCTGGAGGCTCATCCGACCACCTCCGGCGCCCCGCCGGGCCGCGCGACCGCGCCCAGCCGCAGCTCGCGCCCGTCCCACAGCCCCCAGGCGTCGAACACCCGGCCGCCCGTCACGGCCAGCGCCTGGTCCAGCGCCAGGTCGGCCCGCACCGGCACGCCGCGCCCCTCGTCGTCCACCAGCCACGCGGTGTCGCGGGTCGGCCGCACCGAGGCGCAGCCGAGCGGGTGCAGGCGCTGCCACGGGTCGGCCCTCAGCGGCTCCTCCAGGGCCGCCAGCGCCTCCCGCCACGTCCCCGGCACGGGCACCGGCCCCGGCGGCTGCTCCAGCAGCACCTCGCCGACGGCGACGCGGCGCGGCGGCGCGCCCGGGTAGGGGTGCAGCACCCCCTGGACCTGCACCCCGTGCGCCATCGGCGGCACCGGGCGCGCCCCGCCGCCCGCGTGCCGCACCGCCACCACCCAGCCGTGGGCGCGCCCCCACGCCCACTGCCGCACGGTGCGCACCAGCCCGTCGTCCGATTCGAGCTTCAGCAGCGGCGCCCAGTGGTCCGACCAGCCCTCGCCGGCGCGGACCTCCTCCTCCGACACCGAGAACCCGATCCGGCGGCGGACCACGTCGGCCAGTTCGGCCGGCCCGGTCGAGTCGGCCAGCCGCGCCAGCAGGTGCAGGCCGCCCAGCCGGTCGGCGGCGTCGTGCGCCCACGTCGGCCCGCCGGCGGCGACGACGTGGCGCACCTCCTCCACGGCCGAGGCCAGCCCCTTGGCCTGCGCGTCGACCATGCGCGCGCCGATCGAGCGCCACCACTCCGCGTCGCGCGCGGGCAACCCCGCGATGCCCGCGTCCGCCACGTCGGCCAGCCAGTCGGCCAGCCCGGCCACGCCCGCCCGCACCGCGTCCCGCCGCGCCAGCGCGGTCTTCTCCTTGGCCTTCGCCCGCCGCGCCACGGCCTCCGGCGAGTCGTCCGGCGCCGCCTCCGCGCGCCGCTGCCGCCGGGACAGCCAGTCCGCCACCCACCCCGGCGGCGACGCGACGGGCAGCGCCTCGCGCGCGTGCCGCAGTTGCAGCGCGAGCGCGTGCTTGCAGGGGAACTTCCGCGACGGGCACGAGCACTTCGACGCCCGGTCGCCCAGGTCGACGCACACCTGGTACGGGTCGGCCCCGCTGCCCGCGCACAGGCCCCACAGGGCCGCGTCGTCACGACCCGTCGCACGCCAGCCGGAGGACCCGGCCAGCCGGGTGGCGCTGCTCGCCACCCGGCTGTCCGGAGCCTGCTCCAGCACCGCTCGCGCGTCCATGTCGGCAGGTTAGGACCACCCACCGACAAAAGTGGATCAATCCAGGTCAGGACCCCTGCGAGCCCACGACCAGGCGTACTTGGGGTCCTCGGCGGCCAGGGCCGCCTCGCCCAGCTCCAGCGGCCGGAAGGTGTCCACCATGACCGCGGTCTCGTCGAACCGCTCGGCGCCCAGCGAGGCCTCCACCGCGCCCGGCTGCGGCCCGTGCGTGCAGCCCGACGGGTGCAGCGACAGCGAGCCGATGCCGATGCCGGAGCCCTTGCGCGCCTCGTAGTTGCCGCCCACGTAGAACATCAGCTCGTCCGAGTCCACGTTCGCGTGGTTGTAGGGCACCGGGATCGACAGCGGGTGGTAGTCGACCTTGCGCGGCACGAACGAGCACACCACGAAGTTCGGGCCCTCGAAGGTCTGGTGCACGGGCGGCGGCTGGTGCACGCGGCCCGTGATCGGCTCGAAGTCGCGGATGTTGAACGCCCACGGGTACAGGCAGCCGTCCCAGCCGACCACGTCGAACGGGTGGTTGGCGTAGGTGAACCGGGTGAGGCCCGCGCGGTGCCGCACCAGCACGTCCACGTCCTCGCCGTCGACCAGCAGCGGTTCGACGGGGCCGCGGAGGTCGCGCTCGCAGTACGGCGAGTGCTCCAGGAACTGGCCCTTGTTCGACAGGTAGCGCCGCGGCGGCCCGACGTGCCCGGTCGCCTCCAGCACGAGGATGCCCATCGGCTCGGCCGGCACCACCCGGTAGGTGCACGAGGTCGGCAGCACCACGTAGTCGCCCTCGCCCACCGGCAGGGCGCCGTAGATGGTCTCGACCACGCCCGAGCCGGTCTGCACGTACAGCAGCTCGTCGCCCGCCGCGTTGCGGTAGAGCGGGCTGGGCGCGGACGCGCGGACGAACCCGATCACCACGTCCGCGTTGCCGAACAGGGTGCGCCTGCCGGTGACCGCGTCGGTGCTGTCGTCCCAGGTCAGGTCGGGGGTCTTGAAGTGCCGGGGCTTGAGCGGGAGGTTCGGGGACAGCGTGCCGCGGCTCTCCTCGACGGTCACCGCGTCGACGATCGCCGTGGGCAGGTGGCGGTGGTAGAGCAGCGCCGAGTCGGCCGAGAAGCCCTCCACGCCCATCAGCTCTTCCGCGTACAGCCCGCCCTCCGGGGTGCGGAACTGGGTGTGGCGCTTTCGGGGGATCTCACCCACCTGGCGGTAGTACGCCATCGTTCACTCCGGGCGTTCGATAGTCGGACATCTTTGTTCATTGACCGGTACGCCACTAGCGTGTCAGCCGTGTCAAGCGCCTTCGAACTCCGTGCGCCCGGTCCACGCGGCACTCCGCCCCTGCTCGCGAGGCTTGTAGATGACGCCGCACTGTTCCCACCGGGGAACGCGTCGATGCCCGACGCCGTGCGCGGCCACCTCGACGCGCGCGCCGGGGAGTGGGCGGGAGCCGTCGGGCTCTTCCTGTGCCCCGCGTCGCGGCTGGCCGAGCTGATCACCGAGCTGATCAAGGTCAAGCCGGTGAAACCGGTCGCCCTGTCCCTGGTCATCGACACCGGCCTGGGCGGTGTGCCCAAGGCCGTGTCGATCGTCGAGTCCCGCAGCGAGCTGCTGGCGCTGCGCATGGTCGAGATGCCCGCGCCGACCGACGTGGACGAGGTGTGGCTGGAACGCGTCTCGGAGTTCGTGCCCGAGGACGTCATCCGCGTGGTGGAACCGCGCCGGGGCGGCGAGGGCTGGCTCGACGGCGTGCGCCGCGTCATCGAGCACGGCAGCTGGCCCAAGCTGCGCTGCGGCGGCCTCAGCCGGGAGAACTTCCCCGGCGTCGACGAGGTCGCCGACTTCCTGGCCGTCGTCAGCGGCGGCGGGGTGGCGTTCAAGGCCACGGCCGGGCTGCACCACGCCGTCCGCCACACCGACCCCGCGACCGGCTTCACCCACCACGGGTTCCTCAACCTGCTGGTGGCCACCGCGCGGGCGCTGTCCGGCGGCGACGTGCGCGCCGCGCTGTCCAGCACGGACGCCGCCGCGCTCGGCGAGGAGGCCTCGTCGCTGTCCGACCAGGCCGCGCACGCCGTCCGCGGCGTGTTCGCCTCTTACGGGTCGTGCTCGCTCGACGAGCCGATCGCCGACCTGGGGGAGCTGGGGCTGCTGTGAGCTGGATCGACGACCCGGCGTTCACGCCGGAGGGGCCGTTCGGGCCGCAGACCCTGCCCTACGGCGTGCTGCCGCGGGGCATCGCGGTGCGGGTGGGCGACTCGGCGCTGCCGCTGCGCGGGCTGGCCCTGGGCGAGCGCCTGGAGCCGCTGGTGGCCGGGGACTCCCTCGACGCCCTGCTGGCGGCCGGGCGGCCCGCGTGGAGCGAGCTGCGGGCGCGGCTGGTGGAGATCGTGAGCGCCACGTCCGCGCCGCGCGACGCGACGCTGGTCGGCCTGGGGGGCGCGGTGCTGCCGTTCACCGTGGCCGACTACGTCGACTTCTACTCGTCGCGCCACCACGCGGAGAACGTGGGCCGCATCTTCCGGCCCGACGGCGACCCGCTGCTGCCCAACTGGACGCACCTGCCCGTGGGCTACCACGGCCGCGCCGGCACGGTCGTCGTCTCCGGGACGCCCGTCGTGCGGCCGCACGGCCAGCGGCGGTCTTCGTCCGGGCCGGTGTTCGGGCCCTCCGCGCGGCTGGACATCGAGGCCGAGGTCGGGTTCGTGTGCGGCGGGCCGGTCGCGTCGCGGCTGACCCCGTCGAAGGCGGCCGACCACGTGTTCGGGGTGGCGCTGGTCAACGACTGGTCCGCGCGCGACATCCAGGCGTGGGAGTACCAGCCGCTCGGGCCGTTCCTGGGCAAGTCGTTCGCCACGTCCGTGTCGGCGTGGGTCACGCCGCTGGAGGCGTTCGCGGTGGCACGCGTGACGCCGCCGCCGCTGGGCAACGACGTGCTGCCCTACCTGCGCGAGGAGCGCCCGTGGGGCCTCGACATCGCCATCGAGGTCGAGTGGAACGGGACCGTGGTGTCCCGGCCGCCGTTCCGCGAGATGTCGTGGACCTTCGCGCAGCAGCTCGCGCACCTGTCGGTGAACGGCGCTACGGTTCGGCCGGGCGACCTGATCGCGTCGGGCACCGTGTCCGGCCCCGACCGCGACGAGCGCGGCTCCTTCCTGGAGCTGAGCTGGGGCGGCGCGGAGCCGGTCCGGCTCGACGACGGCGAGGAGCGGACGTTCCTGGAGGACGGCGACACGGTGCGCATCACCGCGACGGCCCCGGGCGAGAACGGCTCGCTCGTCGGGCTGGCCGAGGTGGTCGGCACGATCGCGCCCGCCGACGAGAGGTAGGACGTTGGTCAGACCTGATCCTCGCGGCCGGCTGCCCGTGCCCGCCTCGAAGGAGAGCTCGCTGACCCTGGAGCGGGGCCTCGCCCTGCTCCAGGCGGTGGCCGACGCCGAGTCGGAGGCGCCGTCGATCAGCGAGCTGGCCGCGGCCATCGGCGCGTCCCGGGCCGCCGTGTACCGGCTGCTGGTGCCGCTCCAGTCGCGCGGGCTGGTGCGGCGGGAAGGCTCCAAGGTGCGGCTGGGGCTCGGCGTGCTGCGGCTGGCGTCCAACGTGCTGCCGCAGCTGCGGATGGCGGCGCAGCCGGCGCTGCGGACGCTGGCCGAGCAGGTGGGCGCCACCGCGCACCTCACCGTGGCCGACGGGTCGGAGGCGCAGGCGGTGGCCGTGGTGGAGCCGTCCTGGACGGCCTACCACGTCGCCTACCGGGTCGGGTCGCGCCACCCGGTGCACCGGGGCGCGGCGGGCAAGGCCATCGGGCTGTCCCCGGAGGGGCGGCAGTGGGTGCACTCGACCGGTGAGCTGCAGCCCGGTGCGTTCGGGGTGGCCGCGCCGGTGCGCGGGGTGCCCGGGTTGCGGGCCAGCGTGGGCGTGGTGGCATTGGAGAAGCTGGACGGGGACGTGGTGGGGCCGCAGGTGGTGCGGGCGGCTCAGGAGGTCGCGGACGCGTTGCGGTGAGGCTCGGCGGGGTGGACCTCCAGGCCGCCGTCCTCGTTGATGACGATCCGGCGGCCGGGGTAGGTCCGCCGGGCGGTCTCCACGTCGCGCTGGTCGAAGTTGCCCTGGAAGACCGGGACGCCGGCGGAGAGCTCGCACCGCTCCACGCCGGACGGTCACCGGTGCGCCCAGGCTTCGATGGTGAACCCCTTGTCGGGTGCGGGCAGGTCGGGACCTTCCGGATCACGCATGCGCGCAACCCTGGCGTGGCGGGCGGGCCGCCGCCATTCCCCGGCCGAGGGATTCGTGGACTGCCCGGGACCGCCGGCCTCCGATCGCCCCGCGCCGTCGCCCCGGCGGCCACGGACGGCCCGACGGGCCGGGCCGGTGGGGTGAGTCCGGTGGGGCGGGCCCGGTGGCGCGTGGCGCCCGCGACCGTCCCGCGCGCCACCGGGCGACCGCGTCAGGCCACTACCGCCTGCCACAGCGCGACCAGCGCGAACCCGGCGAACAGGAACCCGCTCACCCGCTGCACCATCCGGGTCGGGATGCGGGACGCGATCTTGCGCCCCACCAGCACCGCGATCGCCGCCACGGTGGTCAGCGCCAGGAACGCGCCCAGGCCCACGAACACCGGCGTCCCGTACCGCGCCGCCAGCCCCGCCGTCGCCAGCTGGGACGCGTCGCCCCACTCGGCGGCGAACAGCACGCCGAACGAGGTCAGCGCCGCCCGCAGGAAGGTCACCTGGCCGGTGCCGCCGGAGGCCGAGTCGGTCTCGTCGTCGTCGCGCGAGAAGCCCTCCTTGAGCAGCAGGAAGGCACCCACGCCGAACAGGAGGGCGACCACGCCCGCCACCACCCGGTCGGGCAGCAGGGTCAGCACGCCGCCGAACGTGGCGGCCACCACGCACTGGACCGCGAACGCGGCGGTCACGCCGGCGAACACCGGCCAGGCCCGATAACGCGTGGTCAGGACGAGGGTGGCGACCATGGTCTTGTCCGGCAACTCGGCCAGGAAGATGATCGCGAACGCGGTCGCGGCCGCGATGAGCTCAGGTGCCACGGGATTTACCTCCGAGGGTGAATACCCGGACGGAGGCAGCACGACTCCGACCGGGCGTGGTGCGCTGCCCGGCCGGAGGTCTCGTTCGCCCTCTTCGAAAAGACGGGTGAGGGACCGGATCCCGGAGGATCAGTCTGTCGATCTCCTCGCCTCGACCCGCGCGGGGTCGAGGGAACTACTCCCCTCTGGCGTCACCCATCGTAACCGCAGGGGGAGGGGCGGGGGAATGTGAGGGCACCCACGCGGCTCACGGCCACGGGCCGCCGTGGCAGTACGGGCCGCCGACGACCGACATGGAGCCGGTCACGTCGGTGACCACGGCCTCGACCTTGATGATCGCACCGCGGGGGCAGGTGCGGTTCGTGATGGAGTTGCGGTCGTTCAGCCCGGAGACCAGGCGGTCGTTGATGTACCACCGGACCGTGGCCGGGGCGATGGCGTCGTGGTACACGGTGCAGTAGTACAGCGAACCGCCGCTCTCGCACACCATCTCCAGGGACGTGATGGCCTTCGCCGGGGAAGCGACGGCCACCGTGGCGAGGGCGGCGAGGAGTAACGCCGAAAGTCTGCGTCTCACGGGGGACCTCCGTGGCAGGGTGACAGGGACCCACCACGTTAGGCGGCGCGTCGCCCCAGCTCAGCGGCCATTCCGGGGACGGGACCTAGGTCCCGGTCCCGACAGGACCCTCGTACCTGAAAAGGCCCTGCTCGCGGGCCTAACTTCGAGCCGTGGACGTTCTCGACCTGGCGCGGTGGCAGTTCGGCATCACCACCGTCTACCACTTCCTCATGGTGCCGCTGACGATCGGCTTGTCGCTGCTCGTGGCCACCATGCAGACCGCCTGGGTCCGCACGGGCGACCGCAAGTACCTGGCCATGACCAAGTTCTGGGGCAAGCTGCTGCTGATCAACTTCGCCATGGGCGTGGTGACCGGCATCGTGCAGGAGTTCCAGTTCGGCATGACCTGGAGCGCCTACTCGCGGTTCGTCGGGGACGTCTTCGGCGCCCCGCTGGCCATGGAGGGCCTGGTCGCGTTCTTCGTCGAGTCGACCTTCCTCGGCCTGTGGATCTTCGGCTGGGACCGCCTGCCGAAGAAGGTGCACCTGGCCTGCGTCTGGGCGTTCTCGCTGGCCACGATCGCGTCGGCCTACTTCATCCTGGCCGCGAACTCGTGGATGCAGCACCCCGTCGGCGTCGAGATGGTCGACGGGCGGCCGCGGCTCACCTCGATCTGGGCCGTGCTGGGCAACAGCACCGTGCTCGCCGCCTTCCCGCACACGATCTTCGGGGCGTTCGCCGTCGCGGGGACGTTCCTGGTGGGCATCGCGGCGTGGCACCTGTGGCGGCGCGCCAAGGCGGGCCGGACCGATGAAGAGGGAGCGGTCTGGCGCGCGTCGGTGAAGCTCGGCACGTGGGTCGGGGTCGTCGCCTTCGCCGGCCTCGCGGTCAGCGGCGATCTCCAGGGCAAGCTCATGTTCGAGCAGCAGCCCATGAAGATGGCCGCGGCCGAGGCGCTGTGCCACACGGAGTCGCCCGCGGCGTTCTCGGTGTTCGCCGTGGGCGACGTGAGCAGGCCCGACTGCGAGAACGTCAAGAGCATCACGGTGCCCGCGCTGCTGTCGTTCCTGGCGCACAGCGACTTCTCCACCGAGGTCAAGGGCATCGAGGACCTGGTGCCCGAGTACCAGGAGAAGTACGGGACCAACTACCCGGTGGACGAGCGGCTCGGCGAGCTGTCGGGGCAGCCGATCGACTACGTGCCGAACCTGCCGGTCACCTACTGGGGCTTCCGGCTGATGATCGGGTTCGGCGCGATCGCCGCCGGGGCGGGCGTGCTCGTCCTGTGGCTGACGCGCGGCGGTCGGGTGCCGCGCGGCCGGTGGTTCCCGTGGCTGGCGCTGGGCAGCATCGCCACGCCGTTCCTGGGCAACAGCTTCGGCTGGATCTTCACCGAGATGGGCCGCCAGCCCTTCGTGGTGGTGCCCAACCCCAGCGGGGTGGACGGCGTGTGGATGTTCACCGCGCGGGCCGTGTCGTCGTCGACACCGGGTGAGGTGTTGACGTCGCTGATCTCCTTGACGCTCGTCTACGGGGTGCTGGCGGTCGTCGAGGGGTTCCTGGTCCGGCGGTACGTCCGCGCGGGGGTAGCGGGCGTGCTGCCGGCCAGGGACGACGAGAAGGACGAGAAGGCCGAGAAGAAGGACGACGACGTGCTGTCGTTCGCCTACTGAGAGCGGGGGAGCCGTGGAGACGCTCTGGTTCTGCGTGATCGCCCTGCTGTGGCTGGGCTACCTCTTCCTGGAGGGCTTCGACTTCGGCGTCGGCATGCTGCTGCCGGTGCTCGGGCGCGACGAGACCGAGCGCCGGGTGCTGATCAACACCATCGGCCCGGTGTGGGACGGCAACGAGGTGTGGCTGATCGTGGCGGTGGGCGCGACGTTCGCCGCGTTCCCCGACTGGTACGCCTCGCTGCTCAGCGCCGCGTACCTGCCGCTGGTGCTGTTCCTGCTCGCGCTGATCGGGCGCGGGGTGGCGTTCGAGTACCGCGGCAAGGTCGACTCGGCGCGGTGGCGCCGGGTGTGGGACGCCGTGATCGTCGGCGGCTCGTGGACCGCCGCGCTGTGCGTCGGCCTGGTCCTGTCGGTGAACGTGTTCGGCCTGCCCCTGGACGCGGCGGGCGACCGGGTCGGCTCGCCGTTCGCCGCGATCACCCCGGAGACGCTGCTCGGCGCGGTCGCCGTGGCCGGGTACTCGCTGGTGCACGGCGCGGTGTTCCTGGCCCTGAAGACCGAGGGCGACGTGCGGTTCCGCGCCCGCCGGCTGGCGCTGAGGGCGGCGCCGCTCGCGCTGCTGCCGCTGCTGGTGCTGCTGCTGACCGTGCAGCTCAGGTTCGGCAGCGCGTGGACGTGGGCCGCGTCGATCGCGGTCGCGCTGGCCGCCCTCGGCGCCTGGGGCCGGCTGGTGCTGGGGCGCGAGGGCCAGGCGTTCGCGCTGATGGGCGTCGCGGTGGCGGCGACCGTGGCCGCGCTGTTCGGCGCGCTGTACCCGAACGTGCTGCCGTCCACGCTGGACCCGGCGTGGTCGCTGACCGTGGCCGGCGCGGCGTCCAGCCCGTACACGCTGACCGTGATCACGTGGGTGGCCGCGTTCGGCACGCCCGCCGTGCTGGTCTACCAGGGGTGGACCTACTGGGTGTTCCGCAAGCGGATCGGCACCCGGCACATCCCGCCGGCACACGTCCCCGCCGGTCAGGGGTCATGAGCTTCCCCGGAGCCCCTTCCGCCAAGAAGCCGGGGAGAGGCCCGCTCGGCGCGCTGCCGTCGCTCTCGCGATCGGCGCGCCGGGCGTTGGCCGCGTGCGCGGCGCTGGCCGTCGCCACGTCGGGCGCGCTCGTGTGGCAGGCCGTCGCGCTGGCCGAGGCCATCGCGTCGGGCGGTTCGCTCGCGGTCCTGGCCGCCGCCGTGGTGGTCCGGGCGCTGCTCGCGTGGGCCACCGAGTCCGTCGCCGCACGGGCCGCCGCGGGCGCCAAGGAGGAGCTGCGCGCCGCCGTGCTGGACCGCGCGCTGGGCCTGGGACCGTCGTGGATCGTCGCGCGCGGGCCCGCCGAGCTGGCCGTGGTGGCGACGAAGGGCCTGGACGCGCTGGACGCGTACTTCACCCGCTACCTGCCCGCGCTGGTCACCACCGCGGTGGTGCCGGTGCTGGTCGGGGCGTGGGTCCTGTGGACCGACCCGACCTCGGCGGTCCTGATCGCGGTCACCCTGCCGCTGATCCCCGTGTTCGCGATCCTCATCGGCAGGTTCACCTCGGCGCGGGTCGCCGAGGCGGCGTCCGCGCTGGAGCGGCTGTCCGGCCGGCTGGCCGAGCTGGTGCGGGCGCTGCCGGTGCTGACCGCGTTCGGGCGGGCGGCGGCCCAGGCGAAGGCCGTGCGCGAGGTCGGCGAGCGGTACCGGCGGGCCACCATGGGCACGCTGCGCGTGGCGTTCCTGTCCGCGCTGGTGCTGGAGATCGCGGCGTCGCTGTCGGTGGCGCTGATCGCGGTCGGCATCGGGCTGCGGCTGGTGTCGGGGGAGATGACGCTGGTCGTCGGGCTCGTGGTGCTCATCCTCGCGCCCGAGTGCTACCTGCCGCTGCGGGCGGCGGGCGCGGCGCACCACGCGTCCGAGGACGGCGTGGAGGCCGTGCGGCGGGTCGCGGAGATCCCGGAGCCCGAGGCGCCCGCCGGCTCGTCGCGCGTGACCGGCGTCGAGGTCCGCGACCTGCGGGTGCGGCGGCGCGGCCGGTTCGCGCCGGACGGCGTGGGCTTCCGGGTGCGGCCCGGCGAGGTGCACCGGCTCGACGCGCCCAGCGGCGCGGGCAAGTCGACGCTGTTCGGGGTGCTGCTGGGGTTCGTGCGGCCGGACGGGGGTTCGGTGTCGGTGGACCGGGACGCGATCGCGTGGGTGCCGCAGCGGCCCGCGTTCGCCGGGCGCACGGTCGCCGACGAGCTGGAGCTGACCACCGGGCGCGTCGACCGGGACGTGCTGGCCTCGGTGGCGGCGGACCACCTGGTGGCGCGGCCCATCGCGGAGCTGTCGACCGGCGAGCGGCAGCGGGTGGCCGTGGCGCGGGCGCTGACGAAGGTCCGGGACGGCGCGACCGTGCTGCTGCTGGACGAGCCCACCGCCCACCTCGACCCGGCGACGGCGGCCAAGGTCATGGCGGCCGTCGAGCGGGCCGCGGCGGGCGGTGCGGCGGTCGTGCTGGCCATGCACCGGTCCGTCGAGGGCGCCGACGACGTCGAGGCCGGGCGGCGGGTCGAGCGGCTGCCGAGCCGCGCGGCCACCCCGCGCACGCCCAGGCCGACCGCCCGGCTGCTGGCCGGCGCGGCGCTGGGCGCGGCGGCGGCGCTGAGCGGGGTGGCGCTGACCGCGCTGGCGGCCCACCTGATCGCGAAGGCCGCCACCCAGCCGCCGATCCTCACGCTGTCCGTGCTGGTCGTGGGCGTGCGGACGTTCGCGCTGGCCAAGGGCTCGCTGCGGTACCTGGAGCGGCTGGTGTCGCACGACGCCGCGTTCCGGCACGCCGAGGCGCTGCGGGTCCGGCTGTGGCGCGGCCTGCGGCCGGGGCGGGCCGACCTGACCAGGCTCGTGGACGACGTGGACACCGTGCGCGACCTGGTGCCGCGGGTGCTCCAGCCGCCGCTGGTGGCCCTCGGCACGTCGGCGGCGGCGGTGCTGCTGTTCGCGCTGGTCGAGCCGTGGGCCGGGGTCGCGCTGGCGGTGGCGCTGCTGGTCGGCGGCACGCTGGCGCCCGCGGTGGCCGTGCTGGCCGAGCGCCGCGCCACGGCCGTGCTGGCGCGCGGGCGGCGGGAGGTGTCCGAGCGGGTGCTGACGCTGCTCACGGCGGCGCCGGACCTGATCGCGTTCGGCGCGGACCGGGCGGTGCGGGCCGAGCTGGCCGCGCGCGACGCCGCCCTGGCCCGGCTGGCGCGGCGGCAGGCGCTGGGCGCGGGCGCGGCGATCGGCGTCGTGCACCTGACCACCGGGCTGGCCGCCGCGGCGTGCGTCGGCCTGGCGGGTGGCGTGGACCCGCTGCTGGTGCCGGTGCTGGGCCTGGTGCCGCTGGCGCTGGCCGAGGTGCTGAGCGCCCTGCCGCCCGCCGCGCAGCACCGGGCCGCGCTGCGCGAGGCCCACGGGCGGGTCGTGGCGCCGCCGCCCCCGCCGGTCGAGGTCCGGGACGCGCCCGACGTCTCGCTCGACGGGGTCGAGGTGCGCTGGCCGGAGAGCGCCGAACCGGTGCTGGAGGACGTGGCGCTGCACGTGCCCGCCGGGTCGAAGGTGGCCGTGGTCGGGCCGTCCGGCGCGGGCAAGTCGAGCCTGTTCGCGCTGCTCCTCGGGTTCGTGGGCGCTTCGCGCGGCGAGGTCGCGCGGCCGGCGCGCGTGGCCTGGTGCCCGCAGGAGCCGATGCTGGTGACCACGACCGTGCGCGAGAACCTGAGGCTGGGCGACCCGCACGCCGACGACGCGCGGCTGAGGTGGGCGCTGGACGTCGCCGGCGTGTCGCTCGACCTGGACACCGCGATCGGCCCGACCCTGCTGTCCGGCGGCGAGGCGCAGCGCGTGGCGCTGGCGCGGGCGCTGCTGCGCGACGGGGACCTCGTGCTGCTCGACGAGCCGACCGCGCACCTGGACGAGCCCACCGCGCGGGCCCTGCTCGACCGGCTGGACGACGTGCTGCGGGACCGCACGGTCCTGCACGTCACGCACCGGCCGGAGGAGGCGGAGCGCGCGGACCTGGTGCTGGAGGTCGACGGGGGTCGGGTGCGGGTGAGGGCCGGGGCCTACCGTTGACCCCCGTGGACCCCGCTCGCGTGCTCGCCGCGTCGACCGAGATCACCTCGGCGGCGCTCGCCGGCGACGACCCGGACGCCGTGCTGCCGCTCGTGGTGCGGCACGCCGTGGAGCTGGCCGAGGCCGACCTCGGGCTGGCCATGGTCACCGCGGACGACGGCACGCTCACCGTGGAGGCGTCCTCCGGCGACGTCGACCCGGTGGGCGTGGTGCTGTCGAGCCGGTCGTCGGCGGCGCGGGCGGCGCGCACCGGCGTGCCCGTGGTGGCCGACGACTTCACCACCGACCCGCGCACCGCGCCGTTCGTGCCCAAGGCGCTGAGCGGGTACGGGCCGTTCGCGGTGGCGCCGTTCGGGACCAGGGAGCGCCGCATCGGGGCGCTCGCGGTGTACCGGCGCAAGGGCGGCGCGCCGTTCCGGCCGGACACCGTGGACGTGCTGGCGGCGTTCGCCGCGCAGGCCGGGCTGGCGGTCGTGCTGGCCGAGGGGTCGACGGCGCGGCAGCGCGTGGCGGTCTACCAGGAGCGGGAGCGGATCGCCCGCGACCTGCACGACGTGATCATCCAGCGGCTCTACGCCACGGGCGTGCAACTGGACCTGCTCGACCGGCGGCTCAAGCTGGAGGGGCGGGAGGCGCGCCGGCTGGCCGACGCCGTGGACCAGCTCGACCAGACCATGGCGGAGGTGCGGGCCACCGTGCGGGCGCTGCGCAGCGCCGACCCGGGCCGGCCGTCGGACGCCGACCTGAAGCGCTCCGTGCTGGCCGAGGCGCGGACGGCGGGCGAGCTGCTGGGGTACGAGCCGGAGGTGCGGACCGAGGGCGACCTGGCCGACGTGCCCGCGGACCTGGCCGACCACGCGCGGGCGGCGCTGCGGGAGGCGCTGTCCAACGTGGTGCGGCACTCGGGGGCGGGGCACGTGGGCATCTCGGTGCGCCGCGCCCCGGACCGGCTGGACCTGACCGTGAGCGACGACGGCTGCGGCATCCCGCGCGGGGTGGCCAAGCGCGGGTTGCGGCACCTGGAGGAGCGGGCGCTGGCGGCGGGGGGCGGGTGCGAGATCACCTCGTCGCCCCGCAGCGGGACGACGATCAACTGGCACGTGCCGCTGGGGTGATCGGCATCGGGCGGCCGACCGGCCGACCGGTCACCGGGACCGCCGCGCCACCCACGCCGCCGCCTGCGTGCGCCGCTCCATCCCCAGCTTCGACAGCACCGCCGTCACGTAGTTCTTCACCGTCTTCTCCGCCAGGAACAGCCTCTCGGCGATCTGCCGGTTCGTCAGCCCCTCCCCGATCAGCTCCAGCACCCGCCGCTCCTGCTCGGTCAGCGCGTCGAGCACGTCGACCTCCGCCGGGCGCCTCATGCGGTCCAGGACGCGGGCCGTGGTCTGGGGGTCCAGGAGCGACCGGCCGGCCGCCACCTCGCGCACCGCGTTCACCAGGTCCTGCCCGCGCACCTGCTTCAGCAGGTACCCCGACGCGCCCGCCATGATCGCGCCGACCAGGGCCTCCTCGTCGTCGAACGCGGTCAGCACCAGGCACCGCGGCCCGTCCGGCAGGGCCCGCAGGCCCCGGCACAGCTCCACGCCGCCGCCGTCGGGCAGGCGGACGTCGACCACGGCCACGTCGGGCCGCGCGGCGGACGCGCGGACCAGCGCCTCGGCCACCCCGCCCGCCTCCGCGACCACCGAGATGTCGTCCTCGTCCTCCAGCAGCTCGCGCAGGCCCCTGCGGACCACCTCGTGGTCGTCCACGAGCAACACTCGCACCGGCACGAACCAACCATAGGTCGAATGCCGGTACCGGCCACGCCCGGTCACCAACACAGTGCAGGACATGTTCGTACGCGCGATCGAGGAAGCCGACCGGATCGTCGTCGGCCGACTGGTGCTGGAACTGTGGGGTTCCCACACGTCCGTCGCCCACGGGCATGTGTTCTTCCCGGCCAGCCTGCCCGGTTTCCTGGTCGAGCAGCAGGGGCAGGTCGTGGGGCTGCTGACCTACTCGGCCGCCGACGGCCACCTGGAGATCGTCACCATCGACGCGCTGCGAAGGGGCAGGGGCGTGGGCAGCTCGCTGGTCGACGCCGCGGTGCGGCGCGCCAGGCAGCTCGGCTGCAACCGCGTCCGCCTCACCACGACCAACGACAACCTCGACGCCCTGCGCTTCTACCAGCGCCGCGGGTTCCGGCTCACCGCGCTGCGCCCCGACGCGGTGCGGGAGTCGCGCCGCCTCAAGCCGGAGATCCCCAGCGTCGGCGACTACGGCATCCCCATCACCGACGAGCTGGACCTGGAGCGATGGGTCGCGCCGCGCTAGTTGTCCACAGCGCTCCCCACCTTGTCCACGGGGTTGTCCACAGCTCAGCGCCGGGGCAGCGGGCTGAACACCTCGTCCCACGCCGCCGCGACCTGGCGCGCGCACGTGGTCGGCGCGACCCCGCCGACACCGGTGCCCAGCCCCGGCATGGCGATGGTGCGCACCGCCTCGCGGACCGGCCTGCCGTCCTCCAGCCGCCCGTCGAGCCACAGCCGCAGCACGGCCCGCGCGGCCAGGTACGGGTGCACGGTGTCGCCCGGCAGCAGCTCGCCGGGTTGTCGCATGGTGGGCGCGCTGATCAGCCACTCCGGCTCGGGTTCGCCGGTCGGCACGATCAACGCCTCGCCCACCGGCAGCTCGCCGCCGTGCAGGCCCAGGACCGCGCTGCGCACGTGGTCCTCGACGAAGGGGAACGCTCGCGCGTACACCGCGTCGATGCCCCCGCGCATCCAGCCGGAGGAGTTCGCGGGACTCACCACGGCCTCGGCGACGATGTCGAGCACCGAGCCCCGGTGCACCTCGACGCCCGACCTGCCGTCGGCCACCGAACCCCACGCGAGGGCCAGTGGTTCGTCGACGGCGCACAGCACCAGACGGGGAACTGCTACCGGAGCGTTGATCTCACCCTCCGTATCGGCGGACACGCACACCAGCATTCCAGGAGAACCCGTTGCTGCGGAACGGGGGCGGGCACCCGCCGCCCGGGTGATCCTCGCCTCAACGCCGATCACCGGGCGTGCTCCTCGTATCGTTGCGGGCGTGCTCGCCTACTTCGGCCCCAGCGGAACGTTCACCGAGCAGGCCGCACGCGGCTTCGCGACCCCGCAGCAGGAGCTGGTCCCGTTCGACACGGTGCCCGCCGCCCTGGCCGCGACCCGGCGCGGTGAGACCGAGGCGTCCTGCGTGCCCGTGGAGAACTCCGTCGAGGGCGCCGTGCCCGCCACCATGGACGCCCTGACCGGGGACGAGCCGCTCGTCGCGGTCGCCGAGGCGGTGCTGCCGGTGCGGTTCAGCGTGCTCAAGCGGCCGGGCGACGAGCCCGTGCGCACGGTCGCCAGCCACCCGCACGCGCTGGCGCAGGTGCGGCACTGGCTGGCCGAGAACCTGCCCGACGCCCAGGTGGTCGCCACCACGTCCACGGCCGCCGCGGCGCGTTCCGTGCTGCACGGCGAGTTCGACGCCGCGGTCAGCGCGCCGGTCGCCGTCCGGCACTACCCGCTGGAGGTGCTGGCCACCGACGTGGCCGACGTGCGCGACGCCAAGACCCGCTTCCTGCTGGTCCGCAGGCCCGGACCGCTGCCCGAGCCGACCGGCCACGACCGGACGTCCGTGGTGTGCACGGTCGGCGACCGGCCCGGCGTGCTGGCGGACCTGCTGTCGGAGCTGGCGCTGCGCGGCATCAACCTGACCCGCATCGAGTCCCGCCCCACCAAGGACAGGCTCGGCGAGTACCGCTTCTACATCGACCTGGACGGCCACGTCGCCGAGCCGAGGGTGGGCGACGCGCTGGCCGGCCTGCACCGGCACTGCCAGCAGATCCGGTTCCTCGGCTCCTACCCGAAGGCCGAGCCGGGCGGCGCGCCCGCGGGCAACGACGAGTTCGTCGCCGCCGCCGGGTGGGTGGCCGCCGTGAGGGAGGGGAAGGGCGCGTGAAGCTGGTCCTGGTGCGGCACGGGGAGACCGCCTCCAACGTGGGGATGGTCCTGGACTCGCTCCCGCCCGGCCCGCCGCTGACCGCCGCCGGGGTGGCGCAGGCCGCCGCGCTGGCCGAGGAGCTGGCGGACGAGCCGGTGGCGGGCGTCTACGCCAGCGCGGCCGTGCGCGCGCAGCAGACCGCCGCGCCCGTCGCCGCCGCCCACGGCCTCGACGTGGAGGTCGTCGAGGGCGTGCAGGAGGTCTTCTGCGGCGACCTGGAGGGCCGGCACGACCGCGAGGCCTTCGAGGCGTTCATCGCGGTGGCGCGCCGGTGGGGCGAGGGCGAGCTGGACGTGCCGCTGCCCGGCGGCGAGAGCGGCCGCCAGGTCCTCGACCGCTACCTGGCCGCCGTGGACCGGCTCGCCGTGCGGCACCGCGACGGCGAGACCGCGGTGCTGGTCAGCCACGGCGCGTCGCTGCGCATGGCGGCGCTGGCGCTGGCGGTCAACGTGAGCCCCGAACTGGCCCGCGCCGGCCTGCTGCCCAACACCGGCCGCGTGGTCCTGGAACGCACCCCCAACGGTTGGCTGTGCACGTCGTGGACCGGCGTGGACGTGATCGCACAGGAGTTACCGCTATGAGGATCGAGGGCTCCACCGCCCTGGTGACCGGCGCCAACCGCGGCATCGGCCGGCACTTCGCCCGCCACCTGCTGGAACGCGGCGCGGCCAGGGTGTACGCGACGGCCCGCGACCCGCGGGCGGTCGACCTGCCGGGCGTGGAGGCGCTGCGGCTGGACGTCACCGACCCCGCCTCGGTGGCCGCCGCCGCGGCGGCCGCCGGCGACGTGGACCTCCTGATCAACAACGCGGGCGTGAACACCGCGCAGGACCTGGTGACCGGCGACCTGGCGAAGATCCGCCTGGAGCTGGACACCCACTTCTACGGCACGCTCCACGTGGTGCGGGCGTTCGCCCCCGTGCTGGCCGCGAACGGCGGCGGCGCGATCGTCAACGTGCTGTCGGCGATGTCGTGGTTCTCCGCGCCGGGCACCGGCGCCTACGCCGCCGCGAAGGCCGCCCAGTGGGGCCTGACCAACGCCGTCCGGCTCGAGCTGGCGGGCCAGGGCACCCTGGTCACCGCGCTGCACCTGGGCACCGCCGACACCGACATGATCGCGGGCACGGGCCTGGACCCGATCAACCAGCCGGCGGACGTGGCGCGCGCCGCCCTGGACGGCGTCGAGGCCGACGCGCTGGAGGTCCTGGTCGACGACTGGAGCGCGCACGTGAAGGCGTCGCTGGCGGGCGACCCGGCCGCCTTCTACCGCGACCTGGCGGGCTAGCCGCGAGCCGGGGCGGGCCCGCGAGGGGCGGGCAGAGGGGTCTAGCCCCAGCCCAGCTCGTGCAGCTTGTCGTCGTCGATGCCGAAGTGGTGGGCCACCTCGTGGACGACGGTGATCGCGATCTCGTCCACCACCTCGTCCTCGTCCCGGCACATGTCGAGCAGCGCCTCGCGGTAGATGGTGATCCGGTCCGGCAGCACCCCGCCGTAGTCCGTCGTCCGCTCGGTCAGCGCGACGCCGTGGTACAGGCCGAGCAGGCCCGGCTCGTCGGGGTGGCGGTCCTCGACCAGCACCACCACGTTGTCCATGGCCGCGGCGAAGCCGGGCGGGATGAGGTCGAGGGCCTCGGAGACCAGCTCCTCGAACCGCTGGCGGGACATCTCCACCGGCACGTCGTCACCTCGTCGTGGTGGTCTCGGTCGTGCTGGGCGTCGTGGTCCGCGTCGGCTGGTCCTCGTCGTCGTCCCCGTCGGAGGACGTCGGCGTGACGGAGCCGCCGGCGGAGCTGGACTGCGAGTGCAGGGGCGCGCCGGTCGGCTCGTCCTGCTGCACGGCCGTGGTCTGCGGCGGGTTCGAGGTGGTCAGCGGCGGCGCGTCCGGGTTGCGCACGCTGCCCTCCCACGCCACCAGCAGGTTGTCCTGGGGCACCGCGCCGACCTTGCAGTTGGCCAGCCGCGAGCCCGCGGCCCAGCTCTCGGGCGCCCTGGTGTCCCAGGAGACCAGCAGGTTGCGCGCCTTCAGGTCGGCGCCACCGGTGTACTCCTTGGCGATCCGGTCGCACTCGGTCGACAGCACCTGCTCCTGCTGCTCCGGCGGCGGGTACTCGCCCGGAGGCAGCGTCACCACGCCGATGATCTCGAACGTGTGCGGCTTGGCGCACTCCACCGGGTCGCCGACCGACCGGGCCTCGGTGATGCCCAGGCACACCCCCGGGTCGTAGACGTCGGACTGGTCCTGGGAGCGGGCGGTGCCGTAGGCCGGGAGCAGGCCGCCCGCCGGGCCCGCCACCTGGAGGCCGCAGCGCACGGTCCGGTCGCCCTCGGCCCACAGCCGGGAGCCGGCGTTGAGCGGGCCGACGGTGTACTTGCCGAACGGGTCGAACTTGCCGCCCAGGTACTCCAGCGACTCCCGGGCGCAGTACTCCTGGCTGATCTCCTGCCACCGCGCGTCGTCGGGGAACGGGGCCTGCGGGCCGTGCGCGGCGGAGATGTCGGCGACGCCGGTGACCTCGAACAGGTGCTGGGCGGAGCAGTCGACCTTCGCGATGTCCGACAGGTCCTTCTTCGTCCAGTTCAGGCAGTCGCCCGCCTCGGCCACGAGGACCGGGTTGACCGGGGTCGTCCCGCCCTGGAGCGGGGTGCTCCCGCCCGTCGGCCAGGACGTGAAGGTGCTCAGCGCGAGCAGCGTGAACGCGCCAGCGAACGCGCCGAGCATGACCATGTGGTCACCACGACGAAACCAACGGGCGTTCGCGGACATCTACACCATGATGCCTGTGCCGACCGAGACGCCCACCGGGCGGGTGGCGAGTGTTGCTAATTGGACACTCGTCACCCAAATGGCGGCCGATCTGGGTACCGTCCCCGCCGGGAGTGGCTGATGACTGAGAACGACAACACCCGGAACACCGGCGCGCCCGACCAGCGCGGACCGGGCCAGGGTGGACCGAACGGGCCGAACGCGCCGGGTGGCGCCACGCCGCCGCCGTACGTGCCGGCGACGGAGCCGACCCCTCGACAGGGGCCTCGGCAGACCGGGCGCGGCCAGGTGCGCAACCAGGAGCCGGGCAAGACCAAGCCGCGGCCGCCGACGGTGGCCGAGCAGCGGGCGCGGGCCCAGGTCGCGCAGCAGGAGCGCGAGGCCGAGCTGGCCCGGGAGGCCGAGGAGAAGCGCAAGAAGAAGCTGCGCAAACGGCTGCTGATCAGCGGTGGCGTGGTCGTCGGCGTGGTGGGCGTGGTGGCCATCTGGTACGCCGCCGCCAGCCCCGACGAGGTCGACGCCCAGTGCACGCTGGACGGCGTCGTCGTGGACGACGACTACTGCGACGACAACTACGTCAGCAGCCACGGCGGGTACCACAGCGGCGGCTTCTTCTACATCGGCGGCAACTCCTACCGCTACCACTACGGCGGTCCGAGCACGCCGGTCGGCCAGAAGGTCAGCGGCGGCAGCTACACCCTGCCCAAGGGCGCGAACGTCAGCACGTCCTCGGGCAAGGTGATCCAGCGCGGCGGCTTCGGCGTCTCCGGCGGCAGCAAGAGCGGGAGCAGCTGAGTGCGTCGAGAGTCCTCCACGCCCCGACCGAACTGGCAGCGCACCGTCTCCGAGCAGGGGCTCGTGTTCGGCGCGCCCGGAAAGCGGCTGGACGGCAGCCCCCGCCCGTACTGGGACGAGTCCGCGCACTACGTGTTCGACATGAGCGAGGTCCTGTCCCTGGAGGCGGACGTCGAGCTGCTGCACGGCATGTGCCTGGAGGCCGTCGACAACGTCGTGCTCACCGAGCGCTACCGGGACTTCGGCATCGCCGAGTGGCTGTGGCCCGCGATCGCCGAGTCGTGGAAGCGCCGCGACCCGCACGTCTACGGGCGGTTCGACCTGCGCTACGACGGCGGCGGCCCGGCCAAGCTGCTGGAGTACAACGCCGACACGCCCACGTCGCTGCTGGAGGCCTCGGTCGTCCAGTGGAACTGGAAGACCGACGTCCACCCGGACGACGACCAGTGGAACTCGATCCACGAGAAGCTGGTCGAGCGCTGGGCGGAGATCACCTCGCGGCTGCCGTCCAACGAGGTGCACTTCACCTGGTCCGGCTCCGAGCCCTCGGGCGAGGACCACGTCACCGTGGCCTACCTCCAGGAGACCGCGGCCGAGGCGGGCATGGACACCGTGGGCCTGGCGATCGAGGAGATCGGCTGGGACCCGGTGCTCAAGCGGTTCGTCGACCTCGAAGAGGCCCCGATGGGCACGGTGGTGAAGCTCTACCCGTGGGAGTGGGTGGTCGAGGAGCAGTTCGGCCGCTTCGCCGTGGAGAGCCTGCCCGCCACCCTGTGGGTGGAGCCGCTGTGGAAGATGCTGCTGTCCAACAAGGCGCTGCTCGCGATCCTGTGGGAGATGTACCCGGGCCACCCCAACCTGCTGCCCGCGTTCCTGGACGACCCCGGCCTGCTGACCGAGTACGTGCGCAAGCCGCGGCTCGGCCGGGAGGGCGCCAACATCCAGATCGTCGCCCCCGGCTACGAGACCCAGACCAGCGGGGTCTACGGCAAGGAGGGCTTCGTCTACCAGCTGTTCGACCCGCTGCCCGAGTTCGACGGCTACCGGCCGGCGCTCGGCGCGTGGGTCGTGGGCGACGCCTCGGCGGGCCTCGGCATCCGCGAGACGGTCGGGCTGGTCACCGACGACGGCGCGACGTTCGTGCCGCACCGGATCGCCTGATGGGCACGTTCCCGGGCGAACCGATCCCGTCACCGGCTCCTTCACCGGCGGCGCACATCCCCAACCCGCACCCCCTGGAGGGTCAGTGATCACCAACCTCGCGTTGGACCCCGGTTTCGGCAGTTCCATCGGCCAGGGCGTGGGCGCCATCGCGCTCTACGCCATCGTCGGCCTGCTGCTGATGGTCTTCGGCTTCTACGCGATCGACTGGACCACGCCGGGCAAGCTCAGCACGCTGGTGCGCGACGGCCACCCGAACGCGGTCATCGTCACCGCCGCGGGCCTGTTCAGCATGGCGCTGATCGTCGTGGTGGCGATCTACAGCTCGGCCGGCAAGCTCGCCGAGGGCCTGCTGTCGGCGCTGATCTTCGGCCTGGTGGGCATCGTCGTGCAGGTGCTCGCGGTCCGGCTGCTGGAGTGGGTGACCCGGATCGACATCGGCGCCCTGATCCAGTCCGACCGGTTCGTCCCGGCCAGCGCCGTGGTCGCGGCCGCGCACGTCGCGCTCGGCCTCGTGGTCGCCGTCGCCATCTCGTAGTCGCACGGGCGGGGGCGCGCCGACCGGGTGCGCCCCCGTTCGCGCCCTCAGCCGACCGGCAGGCGCTTCCGCCAGTCCATCGGCCCGACCCTGATGCGGGTGCGGACCGACCCGTCCCACTCGACCGGCAGGCCGCCCGCGGCGAGCGCCTCGGCGACCTCGCGCCCCACGGCCTCGGTCCCGTCCTCGGCGAACGAGCCGTAGGCGAGCCACACGCCGTCGCCGCCCACCGCGCCCTCGGTGTCCTGCCGGTGGAAGAACACGTAGCCGCGCGCGTCCTCCGGCGCCTCGTCGCCGATCTCGGCGTGGCCGCACGTCTGGCAGCAGGTGAAGTCGGCGCGGGCCACCACGCCGCCCGCCTCCAGCCGCTCGAACACCGAGAGCAACCGGTCCACGTCCGTGGTCTCCGGCCACCCCTCCTGCTCGGCGGCCCGCTCCCGCCACACCCGCTCCACGACCGCCCGCGCCGCGTCCTCCGACAGCCGCTCCTCGTAGTCGGCGGTGCACCGCACGGCCTCCTCGAACGGGGTGAAACCGCCGTGCACGACGCCGCGCGCGTACTCCTCGACATCCTCCAGCACGTCGGCGGGCAGGTCCGGGGTGTCGTTCACTCGATCAGCCACGCGGGCATCGTGCCGGACGGCACCGACAATCCCGATCGGCGTCCCGTCGGCCGGGTACTACGCTGCTCGGCGTGATTGACCTCAAGGCTCTGCGCGACAACCCGGAGGCCGTCCGCGCGTCGCAGCGCGCGCGTGGCGAGGACGAGGCCGTGGTCGACGCGCTGCTGTCCGCCGACGAGCGCCGCCGGTCCGCGGTGGCCCGCGCCGACGCGCTGCGCGGCGAGCAGAAGGCGTTCGGCAAGCAGGTCGGCCGCGCCAAGGGCGAGCAGCGCGAGGCGCTGCTCGCCAAGGGCAAGGAACTGGCCGCCGAGGTCAAGGCCGCCGAGGCAGAGCAGTCCGCCGCCGAGGCGGAGCTGGCCGAGCTGCACCGCGCCATCCCGAACGTGGTCCACCCCGACGCGCCCGAGGGCGGCGAGGACGACTACGTCGTGCTCAAGCACGTGGGCGAGCCGCGCGAGTTCGACTTCGAGCCCCGGGACCACCTGGACCTGGGCACCCGGCTCGGCGCGATCGACATGGAGCGCGGCGCGAAGGTCTCCGGCTCGCGGTTCTACTTCCTCACCGGCGTGGGCGCGCGGCTGGAGCTGGCGCTGCTCAACATGGCCGTCGCCCAGGCCACCGCCGCCGGGTTCGACCTGGTGATCACGCCGACGCTGGTCCGCCCGGAGATCATGGCCGGCACCGGGTTCCTGGGCGCGCACGCGAGCGAGGTCTACCGCCTCGAAGCCGACGACCTGTACCTGGTGGGCACCTCGGAGGTGCCCCTCGCGGGCTACCACGCCGACGAGATCCTGGACGGCGAGAAGCGGTACGCGGGCTGGTCGTCGTGCTACCGGCGGGAGGCCGGCTCGTACGGCAAGGACACCCGCGGCATCATCCGCGTGCACCAGTTCAACAAGGTCGAGATGTTCTCCTACGTGCGCCCCGAGGACGCGGAGGCCGAGCACGCGAGGCTGCTGGCGTGGGAGGAGGAGATGCTGGCCAAGATCGAGGTGCCCTACCGGGTCATCGACACCGCGGCGGGCGACCTCGGCACGAGCGCGGCCCGCAAGTTCGACTGCGAGGCGTGGATCCCGACCCAGCGGGCGTACCGGGAGCTGACCTCGACGTCGAACTGCACCACGTTCCAGGCCCGCCGGCTGAACGTGCGCTACCGCGACGAGAACGGCAAGCCGCAGACCGCCGCCACGCTCAACGGCACCCTGGCCACCACCCGGTGGATCGTGGCCATCCTGGAGAACCACCAGCAGGCCGACGGCTCCGTGGTGGTCCCGCAGGCGCTGCGCCCGTTCCTCGGCTTGGACGTGCTCGAGGCCCGCTAGGCCGCCGCGGTCCCCGGCCGGGGCGTTCGCGCCTCGGCCGGGGGACCCGCCTCACGCCCAGCTCAGCTCCACCTGCCCCGCCACGTGCCGACCGATCTCCAGCGACGACGTGGCCGCCGGCGACGGCGCGTTCAGCACGTGCACCTGCCGGGGCGCGGTGTCGATCAGGAAGTCGTCCACCAGGGAGCCGTCGGCGCGCATGGCCTGCGCCCGCACCCCCGCCTCGGCCCGCACCAGGTCGTCCGGGCCGACCGCGGGCACCAGCCGGGCCAGGCTCGCCGCGAACCGCTTCCGCGAGAACGACCGCAGCACCTCCTCGGCGCCGGTGCGGGCGAACCGCCGCGCCAGCCGCCACGTGCCCGGGAACCTGGCCACGTCCAGCACGTCCGCCACCGAGACGTCACGCCACGTGTAGCCCTCGCGACGCAGCGCGAGCACCGCGTTCGGGCCCGCGTGCACGCTCCCGTCGAGCATCCGGGTCAGGTGCACGCCCAGGAACGGCAGCTCGGGGTCCGGCACCGGGTAGATCAGCCCGCGCACCAGGTGCCGCCGCTCGGGCCGCAGCTCGTAGTACTCGCCCCGGAACGGCACGATCGCCGCCGACGGCGTCACGCCCGCCATCCTCGCCACGCGGTCGCCGTGCAGGCCCGCGCAGTTCACCAGCGCGTCCGCCCGCACCACGCCGCCGGGCGTGGCCACCTCGACGCCGCCGCCGCTCAGCGCCCGCCGGATCCCCAGGGCGGGCGCGTTCAACCGCAGGTCGTGGCCCTCCAGCTCGCCCACCAGCGCCCGGCACACCGCCGGGAAGTCGATGATGCCGGTGCTCTCCACCCGCAGCGCCGCGACCGCCGCCACCTCGGGCTCGTGCTCGCGCGCCTCGTCGGCGGTGACCCGGCGGGCCGGCACCCCGTTCGCCGCGGCCCGCTCGGCCAGCGCCTCCAGGCGCGGCAGCTCGTCGCGCGACGTGGCGACGACCAGCTTGCCGCAGACCTCGACCGGCACCCCGTGCTCCCGGGCGAACGCCACGATCGACGCGTTGCCGGCCACCGACATGCGCGCCTTCAGCGACCCCGGCTTGTAGTACAGGCCCGCGTGCACCACGTTGCTGTTGTGGCCGGTCTGGTGCGCGCCCCAGCGCGCCTCCTTCTCCAGCACCGTCACCTCGTGGCCGCGCTTCACCAGCTCCCACGCGGTCGCCAGGCCGACGATGCCGCCGCCGACCACCACCACCCGCCGCACGGCGTCAGCCCTTGACCAGCTCGGGCAGCACGTCGGCCGCCACCCGTTCCAGCACGGCCTCGCTGCCCGCGTACACCCCGTCGGCGCGCGGCCAGTGCACGACCAGGTCGGTGAACCCCAGCTCCCGGGCCCGACCGGCCACGTCCCGGAAGTGCTCCACGCTGGTCAGCGAGAACACCGGGCACGAGTCGGCGTTGAGGTGGAAGTCGACGGTGCCCTTCGCCCGCCCGATCCGGTCCAGCTCCTCGCGGAACAGCAGCGTGAGTTCGGCCACTCCCCGCCACCACGTCGCCTCGTCGTCGGCCTCCGGTCCGGTGGTGACCCAGCCCGTGCCGTACTTCGCGGCGACCGCCATCGCCTTCGGCCCGTTCGCGGCGACCACGAACGGCAGCCGCGGCTGCTGCACGCACCCGGGCGCGCTCCGCGCGTCCCTGATCCGGTAGTGCTCGCCGTCGAACGTGGTGCGCTCCCGCGTCAGCAGCAGGTCGAGCGCGGTCACGAACTCCTCGAACCGACCCTGCCTGCTGCCGGCGGGCGGACCACCCATGACCTGGGTGTCGTACCCCTTCCCACCTGCGCCGACGCCGAGCGTGAAGCGGCCGTCGGTCAGGTCGTCCAGCGCCAGCAGCTCCCGGGCGAACGGCACCGGGTGGCGGAAGTTCGGCGACGCGACCAGCGTGCCGAGGCGGATGCGCTCCGTGACCCCGGCGGCGGCGGCGAGCGTCGGCACGGCCCCGAACCAGGGACCGTCCACCAGTGACCGCCACCCCATGTGGTCGTAGGTCCAGGCGTGGTGGAAGCCGTACTCCTCGGCGGCCTTCCACTTGTGTTCGGCCATCCACCAGCGGTGTTCGGGCAGGATCACAATCCCAGTGCGCACCCGGCGACGTTATCCGACCAGGCACCATGGGGGCGTGCAGAGACCTTCCCTCGTGGCGTCCGACGCCGACGGCACCCTCCTCGGACCACTCGGCCGGCTCAGCCCCCGCACCATCGCGACGGTGGGCCGCGTGCTCGCCGCGGACGTCCCGTTCGTCCTGGCCACCGGCCGCCCGCCGCGGTGGGTGCCCGAGATCGCGGACGACGCCGGCCTCACCGGCTACGCGGTGTGCTCGAACGGCGCCGTGCTCTACGACCTCGGCGAGGACCGCGTGGTCGCGGCCGAGCTGCTGTCCCCGGTGCAGCTGGCCGACCTGGCCGCCGTGCTCGACGAGGCGCTGCCGGGCTGCGCGCTGGCGTCCGAGCGGGTCGGCGGCAGCGCCCGCCGCCCGGCCGAGGCCGAGTTCCTCTCCGACGAGCACTACCTCCACCCGTGGTCGGAGGGCTCGCAGCCGCTGCCCGGCCACCAGCGGGCCGAGCTGCTCGGCCGGGAGGCGGTGAAACTGCTGGTCAGGCACCCGATGATGACGTCGGAGGAGATGGCTCGGGCCGTCGGGCCGCTCGTCGGCGACTCGGTGACCATGACGTTCTCGACCGACGAGGGCCTGCTGGAGTTCGCCGCGCCCGGCGTCACCAAGGCCTCCGGCCTGGCCGCCGTGGCCGAGCGGCTGGGCGTGGAGGCGAGCGGCGTGCTGGCGTTCGGCGACATGCCCAACGACGTGCCGATGCTGAAGTGGGCGGGCCACGGCGTGGCGATGGCCAACGCGCACCCGGCGGCCCGCGAGGCCGCCGACGAGGTCACCGCCGCGAACTCCGAGGACGGGGTGGCGCTGGTCCTCGAGCGGTGGTTCTGAGGGCCGTCCGACGACGGTTAGCGCGAGGTCACCGGGGGTACCCACGGCGGAAGTGCCCGGCGTCCACCGTGCTAGCGTGCGGCGCGACTGGTAGCCCGGCTCTAACACCGTGGGCCACGCACTGATGACGTCACCTTTCACAGGGCAGCGGCAAACACAGGAGTACGCATGCTTTCCGTGGTCATCCCCTGCTTCAACGAGGAGCAGGGCCTGGTCAGGCTGAAAGAGGCCCTGACCAAGGAGCTGAGTGCGATCGTCCCGGACTTCGAGGTCCTCCTGGTCGACGACGGCAGCAAGGACCGCACGCTGGAGGTCATGCGCCGCATCTCGGCCGAGGACCCGCGCTTCCGCTACCTGGCGCTGAGCCGGAACTTCGGCAAGGAGGCCGCGATGCTCGCCGGCCTCAGCCAGGCCAAGGGCGAGGCCATCGCCATCCTCGACGCCGACCTCCAGCACCCGCCGGAGCTGCTGGCCCGGATGCTGCCGCTGCTGGACCAGGGCTACGACCAGGTCGTCGCCCGCCGCACCCGCAAGGGCGACGGCAAGGTCAGGTCGCTGATCTCGAAGATGTACTACAAGATGATGAACCGCCTGGTCGACGTCGAGCTGGAGGACGGCGTCGGCGACTTCCGCGTGCTCAGCCAGCGCGCGGTGCGGGCCCTGCTGTCGCTCGGCGAGTACAACCGCTTCTCCAAGGGCCTGTTCTCGTGGATCGGCTTCGACACCGTCGTGGTCGACTACGAGAACGTGACCCGCGAGGTCGGCGGCAGCAAGTGGACCTTCCGCAAGCTGCTGAACTACGGCATCGACGGCGTCATCTCGTTCAACAACCAGCCGCTGCGCCTGGCGGTCTACCTCGGCGGGTTCTTCACCGCCCTCGCGTTCGGCTACATCGTCTGGATCCTGGCCGACGCGCTGATCCGCGGCGTGGACGTGCCGGGCTACGTCACCCTGGTCACCGGCATCCTCGGCATCGGCGGCCTCCAGCTGCTGTTCCTCGGCGTGATGGGCGAGTACCTGGGCCGGATCTACTACGAGACCAAGCGCCGGCCGCACTTCCTGCTCAAGGAGGTCAGCGGCGAGGCCGACGCGCCGGTGAGCGTGCCCCTCGGGCCGGGCCTCGACCGCCAGGAGCTGCTCCAGCACACCCTGGAGCACGAGGCGCGGCCCACGACCGGGGCGCAGCTGTGAACCTGGGCCGCATCGTCCGGTTCGGCGCCGTGGGCGTGGTGAACACGGGGACGTACTACCTCTGCTACGTCCTCTTCACCACCTTCCTGCCCTACTTCGCGGCGCACGTGCTGGCGTTCGTGCTCAGCATGATCGGTTCGTACTTCCTCAACTGCTACTTCACGTTCCGCGTGAAGCCGTCGTGGAAGAGCTTCCTGCTGTTCCCGCTGTCCACCCTGGCCAACTTCGTGATCCAGTCGGTCGGCCTGTGGGCGCTGGTGGAGTTCGCGCACATGAACGAGAAGGTCGCGCCCCTCGTGGCCGCCGCCGTGGCCATCCCGATCACCTTCGTGGTCACCACGCTGATCTTCCGCGGGAACGTGCCCGGCGACCTGAAGAAGAGCGAGACCCCGCAGGAGGCGGCGGCGTGAGCCTGCTCCACGAGGGGGCCACCGCGGTCGGCGCCGACCGCGGGCCCGAGGCGGACGAGAAGGAGCGGGGCGGCCTGGTCTGGCCGCTGGCCACGTGCGCCCTGGTCGCGCTGCTGGCGCTGGTCCCGCTGATCAACAACCGGATCTTCTACTACTGGGACGACAGCGCCGCCCAGTTCCTGCCCACCTGGCACCACCTGGGCACCCTGATCAGGGACGGCCAGTGGCCGCCGCTGCTCGACGTGGACGCCTGGATGGGCGGCAACTACGCCGCCGAGGCGCTGTTCGGCATCTACAACCCGCTGTACGTCGCCAACTACGTCCTGGTGTCCCTGCTGCCCGACCTCGCGGTCTCCGCGCTGCTGGTCAAGGCCCAGTTCATGGTGCTGCTGGCGCTGGGCACCTACCTGGTCGCCCGCGACTACGGCGCCGCCCGGTGGGCGTCCTCCGCGGTGGCCGTCGCGCTGCCGTTCAGCGGCTTCACCCTGTACTTCGACACCGCCGGCTGGGCCTCGGGCCTGATGTCGTTCTCGATGGTGCCGCTGCTGTGGTGGGCGGCGCGCCGGATGGCCGACGGCCGGATGAACCCGTTCTGGGTCTTCCTCATCGGCGCCCTCATCGTCACCGGCGGCAACCCGTACGGCGTGCTCGGCATCTGCATCGTCCTGCTCGGCCTGATCGTCGAGAACCTGGTGCGCGGGCGCCGCGCCGTGCTGGTCCGCCTGGTCCTGGTCGGCCTGTGCATCGGCCTGGTCGTGCCGCTGGTGTTCCTGGCGCTGCTGGGCAGCTCGTCGGTGACGTGGCGCAGCGGGCAGGGCATCTGGAACGACGGGATGCTGGTCCCCGGCCTGGGCGACCTGCTCAACCTCAGCGCGCCCACCTACCTGCCGCAGATCAGCAACTGGCAGGCGACCATGCACAGCCCGGTCGCCTACTTCGCCTGGTTCGTGGTGCCGCTGCTGCCGTGGCTGCGCTGGGGCGTCCTGCGCGACCGCTGGAAGCAGCTCACCAGCGTCGGCGTGATCGTCGTCGCCTACCTGCTGCTGACCCTCAGCCCGTCGCAGCTGTGGATGTTCCGCTGGCCGCTGCGCCTGATCGAGTCGGTCTACCTCGGCCTGGCCGTGCTGGTCGCGGTCGTGCTGTCCGAGGGCCTGCGCACCGACAAGGCCAGGGCCCGCGCGGCCGCGTCCGGCGCGCTCGTCCTCTTCGCGACCTACCTGTCGTGGGCCGGCACGCCGCAGCACCGCCGCTGGCACGTGCTCGCCCTGGTCGTGGTCGCCGGCCTCACCGCCCTGGCCGTCTGGGCGGCCAGGCGCGGCACCGGCCGGCTCGCGATCGGCCTGCACGCGGGCACCGCCGCCGTGCTGCTGCTCCAGACCAGCGCGTTCGTCGGCAACTTCAACGTCAACCCGTACTACTACCCGCACTCGGTGCAGGAGCTGCGCGCCTCCTTCGCGAGCTACCAGGGCGCCACCATGCAGTTCGCCGACCGCCGCGCGGTGGACCGGCTGGGCCGCGGCCCCGACGGCGCGTGGGACCACGTCCTGTTCGGCACCGCCTACCGGGCCGCCGGCGTCAACGCGGTGAACACCTACACCGGCATGGGCTTCAAGGACTTCTCCGACACGTTCTGCATGAGCTTCATCGGGGAGTCCTGCGAGGCCGGCTACCGCAACCTGTGGGCGCCCCGGGACGACCGCGGCACCACGCTCGCCGAGATGATGCGCCTGGACACGGTCGTGGTCGAGCGCGGCCTCCTGGACCAGGTCGAGGCCCCGGCCGGGTGGCGCGTGCAGGAGCGCGACGACGCCGTCACCGTGCTGGCCCGGGAGGCGCCGCACGCGTGGCCGGACGGCCGGCTCGGGTCCGCGTCGGAGGGCGTCGAGGTGCTCTCCGACACCTCGCCCGAGGAGACCGCCGAGGCGGTGCGCTTCCGGGTCGCCGACGCCGCCGAACCGGCGGTGCTGACCTTCGCCCGGCTCAACTGGCCCGGCTACACCGCCCGGGTCGACGGGCGCGAGGTCGCCGTCACGACCGGGCCCGCCGGCCTGCTCCAGGTGGAGCTGCCGGAGGGCGTCGACGAGGGCGAGCTGACCCTGGAGTGGACGCCGCCGGGCTTCGCCGCGGGCCTCGCCCTGGGCGCCGCCGGCCTGGTCGGAGCGCTGGTCCTGGCCCTGTTCGGGCGCCGCTGGAAGCGCCAGGGGGGTCGGTGAGCCGTGACCTACCAGACCGGTAACCTCGACCCCGTGGATTTCGCGGGTTTTGACCTGATCGTGGTGGGATCGGGCTTCTACGGCCTGACCGTCGCCGAGCGCGCCGCCTCCCAGCTGGACAAGCGGGTGCTGGTGCTCGAACGCCGGGAGCACATCGGCGGCAACGCGTACTCGGAGGCCGAGCCGGAGACCGGCATCGAGGTGCACCGGTACGGCGCGCACCTCTTCCACACCTCGAACAAGCGGGTGTGGGACTACGTCAACCAGTTCACCGAGTTCACCGGCTACCAGCACCGCGTGTTCGCCATGCACGACGGGCAGGCGTACCAGTTCCCGATGGGCCTGGGCCTCATCTCGCAGTTCGTCGGGCGCTACCTGAGCCCGGAAGAGGCCCGCGCGTGGGTCGCCGAGCACGCCGCCGAGATCGACTCCAAGGACGCGAAGAACCTGGAGGAGAAGGCGATCTCGCTGATCGGCCGCCCGCTGTACGAGGCGTTCGTCCGCGACTACACCGCCAAGCAGTGGCAGACCGACCCGAAGGAGCTGCCGGCCGCGGTCATCAGCCGCCTGCCGGTCCGCTACACCTTCGACAACCGGTACTTCAACGACACCTACGAGGGCCTGCCGGTCGACGGCTACACCGCGTGGCTGGAGAAGATGGCCGATCACCCGAACATCGAGGTGCGGCTGAACACCGACTTCTTCGACGTGCGCGCCGAGATCCCGGCCGGCACCCCGATCGTGTACACCGGTCCACTCGACCGGTACTTCGACTACAGCGAGGGCTGGCTCGGCTGGCGCACGCTGGACTTCGAGCAGGAAGTCCTGCCGGTCGGTGACTTCCAGGGCACCCCGGTGATGAACTACAACGACGCGGACGTGCCCTACACCCGCATCCACGAGTTCCGGCACTTCCACCCGGAGCGCGAGTACCCGTCGGACAAGACGGTCATCGTCCGCGAGTTCTCCCGCTCGGCGGAGAAGGACGACGAGCCGTACTACCCGATCAACACCTCCGAGGACCGCGCCAAGCTGGAGCGGTACCGCGAGCTGGCCAAGAAGGAGGCGGCCGAGCGCAACGTGCTGTTCGGCGGCCGCCTGGGCACCTACAAGTACCTCGACATGCACATGGCCATCGGCTCGGCGCTCACCGCGTTCGACAACCGCATCGCCCCCCACCTGGTCGACGGCGCGCCGCTCGACGGCAACCTCGACTGACCGACTGATCGGGGCCGGTACTCCGTCGCCGGCGCGAGCCGCGCGACGGGGTATCGTCGGTGCCACCGTGACCGCCTCGTCCGGTGGTCGGATTCACCCGCAGCTCACTCGAACCGCCCGTCGCGCGCGGTTCGCCGGAGGGAACCAGTGACCGAGCAGAGCCCCCTCGACCCCAGGCACGTGCTCCAGCGCGTGATCTTGCCCCGGGAAGAGGACCCGCTTGACGTCCGCCCGCTCTACCTGGACGAGCCCGACAACGTGCACGCGCACGTGTCCTCCCGGCGCTCGGTCACGGTCCCCTCGTCGGCCAAGGTGTCGTTCGCGTCGTACTTCAACGCGTTCCCGGCCAGCTACTGGAAGCGCTGGACGGTCGTGGAGGAGGTCGTGCTGCGGCTGCGGGTCCGCGGCGGCGGCCGCCTCGACGTCTACCGCTCCAAGCCCAACGGCGACATGGTCCACCTCGACGGCCGCCCCGTCCGCACCGGCGGGCAGTGGGAGGACGTCGAGTTCCGGATCAGCCTCAAGCCGTTCGAGGACGGCGGCTGGATCTGGTTCGACGTGTTCACCGACGACAGCACGCTGGAGATCGGCGAGGCCGCCTGGACGACCGACCAGGTGCTGCCGGAGCAGAAGGTCGCCATCGGCATGACGACCATGCGCCCGGTGGACGCCGTCATCGCCCTGCGCGCCCTCGGCGAGGACCCCCAGGTGCTCGCGGTCGTGCAGAAGGTGTTCGTCGCCGACCAGGGCGCGGTGAAGGTCCGCGACACCGAGGGCTACGCCGAGGCCGTCGCCCTCCTGGGTGACAAGCTGGAGGTCATCGAGCAGGACAACCTCGGTGGTTCCGGCGGCTTCACCCGCGGGCTGTACGAGGCGATCGAGCACACCGACGTCGACCAGATCATGCTCATGGACGACGACATCCGGCTGGAGCCGGACGCGGTGCTGCGCTCCAACGCGTTCGCCCGCGCCGCCGCCCAGCCGGTCATCGTGGGCAGCCACATGCTCAACCTCCAGGCCCGCGCCCGCCTGCACAGCATGGGCGAGGTCGTCGACCTGGCCAGCTGCTTCTGGCGCGCCGCGCCGGGCGCGGTCACCGACCACGACTTCGGCGAGGAGTCGCTCCGCGAGACCGCGAAGCTGCACCTGCGCATCAACGCCACCTACAACGGCTGGTGGATGTGCCTGTTCCCGCGCGAGGTCGTGCAGCGCACCGGCTACCCGCTGCCGCTGTTCATCAAGTGGGACGACGCGGAGTACTCGCTGCGCGCCCTGGAGAACGGCTACCCGACCATCTCGCTGCCCGGTTCCGCGGTGTGGCACATGCCGTGGACCGACAAGAACGACGCCACCGACTGGCAGGCGTACTTCCACACCCGCAACCGGCTCATCATGGCCGCGCTGCACAGCCCGTACGACATCCGCTCCACCCTGGTGAAGCAGGGCATGAAGCTGTCGCTGCGGCACCTGCTGTCCATGGAGTACTCGACGGTCGCGGTGCAGCAGAAGGCCATCGAGGACTTCCTGGACGGCCCCGCCAAGCTGTTCGACTCGCTGCGCACGGCCCTGCCGGACATCCAGCGGCTGCGCAAGACCTACAGCGACGCCCAGGTGCTCCCGTCGGCCCGCGAGTTCCCGCCGCCGACGTTCGACATGGTGCGGGCCGAGGCCATGCTCAAGCCGCCGGTGAACCCCGCGGTGATCGCGGCGAAGGCGTCGAAGGCCCTGCTGCACAACCTGCGCACCCCGGAGAAGCACACCGAGGAGCGCCCGCAGATCAACGTGCCCGCCACCAACGCCCGCTGGTTCCTGCTGGGCAACCTGGACAGCGCGACGGTGTCCAACGCGGACGGCAGCGGCGTGGCGTTCCGCAAGCGCGACCCGAAGGAGTTCCGCCAGCTGATGGCGCGGGTCGTGCGCAACTACCGGCGGCTGGGCCAGGAGTGGCCGCGGATGAAGCGGACCTACCGCGACGCGCTGCCCGAGCTGACCTCGGTGGAGTCGTGGCGCAAGGTGTTCGAGAACAACAAGTGACCAGGCGGTCCGGGCCGCGCCGGTGACGGCGCCACCGGGCCGGTGAACGCAGGAGCAGGGGTCCTCGCCCAGGGGACCCCTGCTTTTATTGTGCCGGCGGGGTACGACAGCGACGGCCGGTCGCGGTGCGGCTCTCACTCGTTCGGGTGCCCGGATCCCCGCGCGGTCGGACACCCGCCCGTGTCGCAGCCACGCTCCAGCAGGGCCGGATCCCCTCGCGGCCGGATACCCGGCGGCGGTCAGGTGAGCCCAGGACAGCGTCAGGTGAGCCCAGGACAGCGCGGTCGCCGGATCCCCTCGTGGCCGGACACCTGTCGCCGACGGGACCCCGGCGCCGGTCACCCGTCGCCGACCCCGGCGGGTCACTCGAAGTGCGCGGCCACCACGTGGCTGAAGTTGACCACGAACTCCCCGCCGTCCGCCGTCCGCACCGCCTGGGTGTGGCCGTTGCGCACGACCTGGATCAGGCGTGGCCCGAGGTCGTCGAAGGTCTCGTCGGTCACCCGGATCGAAATCGGGTTCGGGTTCGCGGCCAAGTGCAGCACCAGGGACTTCTTACGCGCTTCAGCAACCATGCGCACAGCCCACCAGCGCCCCGCCGACCAGGCAAGGAAGGTTCGCCAACGGCGATTCCGCCGCCGGCTGAACCCCGAACCTCACTTGCGGAAGAACCGCTCCCGCTGCCCCAGCCGCACCAGCCGCAGCCACTCCAGGAACGCCTTCGGGTCCCGGCGCACGCCGATGAAGTACAGCCCGAACCGGAACGCCTCCAGCAGCCCCAGCTTGCGCATGCCCGGCTGCGACAGCAGGTAACCGCGGTTGCGGTAGGTGTAGTACCGCTTGACCTCGTTCTCCGGGTCCTGCGCGTGGAACCGGCCGCCGAGCATCGGCTTGAACTCGTCCGACCCGTCCGGGTGCAGGTAGGCGACCCGCAGGGACGTGCCGAACCGGACGCCGCTGCGCACCAGCCTGCGGTGGATCTCCACCTCGTCGCCGCGGAAGAACAGCCGGTAGTCCGGCACGCCGATCACGTCGACCGTCGAGGCCTTGAACAGCGCGCCGTTGAACAGGGAGGCGATGCCCGGCAGGAAGTCGACGCCCAGCTCGGAGGTGCGCCGCTTCCAGGTGAGGCCCCGCCGCAGCGGGAACGCGAGCTTCTCGGGCCGGTCGATGTTCGCCACGACCGGCGAGACGGCGGCCAGGTCGCGCCGGGACGCCTCCTCCAGCAGCACCGCGAGCACGTTCTCGTCGGCGGGCCTGCCGTCGTCGTCCGCCAGCCACAGCCAGTCGGCGCCCAGGGACAGCGCGTGCAGCATGCCCAGGGCGAAGCCGCCCGCGCCGCCGAGGTTGCGGTGCGACGCCAGGTACGTCGTGGGGATGGGGCACTGCTCGACGAGGTCGTCGACCGGCTGGTCCGGCCCGTTGTCCACGACCACCAGGTGGTCCAGGGGCCGCGTCTGCGACGCCAGCACCTTCAGGGAGTCGGCCAGCAGCTCTCGCCGGTGCCGGGTCACCACGACCCCCACCACCGCGCCCTGGGGCAGTGCCCGTTCCACGCTCACCTACTCGCCACCGTTCCCGCTCAGGACCCTCGGCTGACCGATCCGCTCCAGCGTCTCCGGGCTCAGGTGCTCGAACGGGTCCCGGCCCTTGTAGGCGGTGACCACCTCGCGCAGCGAGCCCTGCGTCTTGACCTGCCCCTCCTCCATCCAGATCGCCGTGTTGCACAGCTCGACCAGGAAGTCGTCGGAGTGGGAGGCGAACACCAGGATGCCCGATCGCCTCACCAGGTCGTTCAGCCGGTCCCGCGCCTTCTCCAGGAACGCCGCGTCCACCGCGCCGATGCCCTCGTCGAGCAGCAGGATCTCCGGGTCGATGGACGTCACCACGCCCAGCGCCAGCCGGACCCGCATACCGGTCGAGTACGTGCGCAGCGGCATGGACAGGTAGTCGCCGAGCTCGGTGAACTCGGCGATGTCGTCGACCCGCTTCTCCATCTCCTTGCGGCCCATGCCGAGGAACAGACCGCGGATCATGATGTTCTCGTACCCGGAGATCTCCGGGTCCATGCCCACGCCCAGGTCGAACACCGGTGCGACCTTGCCCACGATCCGCGAGCTGCCCCGCGTGGGCTCGTAGATGCCCGCGAGCAGCCGCAGCAGGGTGGACTTGCCGGCGCCGTTGTGGCCGACCAGGCCGACGCGGTCACCGTGCCGGAGCGAGATGTTGATGTCGTGCAGCGCCTCGATGATCGGGACGCGGCCTTCCGCGCCGATCTTGCCGCCGACCTTGCCCAGGGCGAGCTTCTTCAGCGACCTCGACTTGGCGTCGAAGATCGGGAAGTCGACCGAGGCGTTCCAGACGTCGATGCTGACCATGATTTTCGAGGCCTCACTCAGACCCAGTAGGAGACGCGGGCACGGTAGTTGCGCATGGCGACCAACGCCAGTGTCCACCCGACGACGGTGAACCCGCCCACCACGACCCAGTGGTGCCAGTCCTGGGCGTGGCCCAGCATCGGCGCCCGGACGATCTCCACGAAGTGGTAGATGGGGTTCAGCTCGGCGATCAGCACCCGCCAGTTGCCGTCGCCGTCCTGCCCGGCGTTGGTGACCTTGTTGAGCACGCCCACGTGCCACACGATCGGCGTCATGAAGAAGACGAGGTTGATGAAGCTGTGGATGACCGGCGGGATGTCGCGGAACCGGGTGCTGATGATGCCGAACAGCAGCGCCACCCACACGGCGTTGACCGCGATCAGCACGAAACCGGGGATCGCCAGCAGGGCCGTCCACGACAGCCCCGGGTGCATGAAGGTGTCACCCTCCATCATGTAAGGGTGCGTGAGGTCCGGGAAGTAGATGGCCATCACGATGAGGTAGACGACGACGTTGTGCAGGAAGAACAGCACCTGGCGCCACACCATGCGCAGCACGTGCACGGTGACCGGCGCGGGCAGGTGCTTGATCAGCCCCTCGTTGGCGATGAACACCTCGGTGCCCTCGGTGACGACGCCCACGATGAAGTGCCAGATGACGAAGCCCGCGGTCACGTACGGGAGGAACGTGGGCAGGTCCTGGTCGAAGAGCTGGGAGTACAGCAGGCCGAGCGCGAGCGCCGTGGTACCCATCGAAATGGTGATCCACAGCGGACCGATCACCGAACGGCGGTAGCGCTGCTTGATGTCCTGCCAGCCCAGGTGCGCCCACAGCTCACGCTGGCGCCATGCGTCGCGCACGTCGCCGAACGCCCGCGCGAAGGTGCGCGAGTTGGGTGCAGGGGGAGCCTCTGGCCGGTCGACCGTACTCGTGGGTTGCACGGTGTGTGAGACTACCGGCGGTAGCGCGTATCCCGACATTGGGAGGCACCGCAGCCCGAGTGCGTGACCTTGTTGGGATCATCCCACCGCGTCTCTACCATCAGCGCGTGACTGAAACCCCGAGGATGTCCTCCTCCCCGTGGGCCGGAGCGACCATCTACCTCGTCGGAACTTCCGGGTTCCCGAACTACGGCGACGAGTTGATCACCGCGACGTGGTTGCGCTACCTGGCCACGGTGGCCCCCGAGGCGGACGTGTGGGTGGACTGCGCCAGCCCCGGGCCCGCGACCGTGCTGCTCGGCGACCTGCACCCGCGCGTGAAGTTCGTCGACACGCTGTGGCGGCTGTGCTGGGAGGCGCCCTCCGACGAGCCGTGGGAAGTCGCGTCGTGGGTTCAGCACGCGGTGGAGTTCCCCGGTCATGCCCCGCGATGGGTGCAGGCCATCGAGCTGCTGCACCGCGCGGACATCGTGCACATCATCGGCGGCGGTTACGTCAACGCCATCTGGCCGCGCCACGTCGGGCTCGTCGCGGGCGCGGCGGCGGCGGTGCGGCGCTCGGGCGGCCGGGCCGTGATGACCGGCCAGGGCCTGTACCCGGCGGCGCCGCAGGCGGCGTCGCTGCTGCGCAAGCTCTCCGAGCGGTTCGACGTCCTCGACGTCCGCGACGACGCGTCGGCGGAGCTGCTCGACGCCGCCGGGACCGAGAACGTCCGCAAGACCGTCGACGACGCCTTCATGGGGCTCGGCACGCACCTCCACAGCAAGGAGGAGGAGCTGCCCGAGTTCATGCTGTGCATCCAGTCCGACCTGATCGAGGTGCCGCGGCCCGCGCTGGCCTCGCTGGTCCTGGACACCCTGCGGTCCTGGGGCGCGACCGCGGACAACATCGGTTTCGTCGAGGGCATCCCGAGGGTGGACCGCGAGGTCTACGGCCTGCTCGAGCACGAGCTGCCCGGCGTGCGCTTCTTCCCGTTCTCCGACATCTGGCGCGACGGGCTGCCGGTCAGGTCCGGCCAGAAGTGGCTGTCGACCCGCTTCCACCTGCACATGGTCGCCGCGGCCGCCGGGGCGAGCGGCGTCGCGGTGAGCGTCCGCCCGGACTACTACGCGACCAAGCACCGGTCGCTGATCGACCTCGGCTCGTCCTGGTCGATGACGACCGACGTCACCGACGTGCCCGAGCCGCCCACCGCCGGCGGGTACGCGCCCGAGCTGCTGGCCAAGTACCGCGAGACCAAGCTCGAACTGGCCCGCCGGATCTACGTGCCGCCGGTGCGGCCGGAGCCGGAGCCGCCCGCCGAGGAGCCCCCGGCGCCCGCGGTCGAGGGCAACGGGAGCAGACCGCGCGGGCTGCGCGGGGTGGCGTCCCTGTGGGGCGCGCTCAGCTGAGCCGGCCGGCTCGTCACGCCGGCCGGGGCACGTCGTCGAGCCGCCTCGGCCGGGTCGCACCCTGAGCCGCCTCCCGGCCGGGCCATCCGGTCGAGCCCACCTCCGGGACCCGGGCGGTCGGACCGGCCGCCCGGGCCCCGGAGCCGTTCCGCCCGGCGAGGGCCCGCCACCGGCGGGGTCACCGGCGGGCAGGGGCCGGCCGGTGGCCCCTGCGGCCCCTGCGGCCTCGGTGACCTCAGCGGCCTCTGCGGCCTCTGCGGTTCGTCGGCCTCGGTGACCCGGTGGCCTCAGAGGTACTGGCCGGTGCCCCGCGGGTTGAGGCCGTCCCGGCCCTCGCCCGCTCCACCGGGCCCGGCGGGCAGCGCCCGGCCCCGCATCTGCTCCAGCTGCACCCGCGCCGCCATCTGCTGCGCGAACAGCGCCGTCTGGATGCCGTGGAACAGGCCCTCCAGCCACCCGACCAGCTGGGCCTGCGCGACCCGCAGCTCCGCGTCCGACGGGGTCCCCTCCTCCGTGAACGGCAGCGACAGCCGCTCCAGCTCGTCCCTCAGCTCCGGCGCCAGGCCGTCCTCCAGCTCGTCGATCGACCGCTTGTGGATCTCCTTGAGCCGGTTCCGGCTGGCCTCGTCCAGGGGCGCGGACCTGACCTCCTCCAACAACTGCTTGATCATCGTGCCGATCCGCATGACCTTCGCCGGCTGCTCGACCAGGTCGGTCACGTCCTGGCCGCCCGCGTCGTCACCGGCACCGGCCGGCACCCGCGCGGCGCCCACGGGCGTCCCGTCCGGGCCGACCACGACCACGTGCCGCTCGTTCTCCTGCTCGCTCATGCCGTCCATCCTGGCTCGATGGGGGCCCTCGGGGCGAACCGGGTCACAGATCGGGTGGCAAACCCGCAGCCCCTGCTGTCGGTGCGGCGGACCTCCTCCGTACGGTGTGCGGCATGGCGTTCGACGTCGCACGAGTCCGCGGCCTGTTCCCCGCGCTCGGCGACGGCTGGGTTCATCTGGACGCTCCTGCGGGGATGCAAGTACCCGAACAGGTGGCCACGGCCGTCTCCACCGCGCTGCGCGCACCCGTCTCCGGGCCGGGTGGCATCTTCCCTGCCTCGCAACGCGCCGAGGCCATCGTCGACGCGGCTCGGCGGGCCGTCGCGGACCTGGTGGGCGCCGATCCCGCCGGGGTCGTGCTCGGGCCCAGCTCCGCCGTGCTGCTGCAACGGCTGTCCGATGCGCTGTCCGACACCTGGTTCCTCGGGGACGAGGTCGTCGTGTCGCGCCTGGACCACCCGGCCAACATCGCGCCGTGGCAGCGGGCCGCGCAGCGCACCGGCAGCGTGGTGCGGTGGGCCGAGGTCGACATCGAGACGTGCGAGCTGCCCGCATGGCAGTACGACGAGCTCATCACGCCCAAGTGCAAGCTGGTCGCCGTCACCGCCGCGTCCGGCTCCGTCGGCACCCGCCCCGACCTGCGCAAGATCGCCGAGGCGGCCCGCCGCACGGACGCGCTGGTGGTCGTGGACGCCTCCTCCGCCGCGCCGTTCGTGCCGCTGGACATCACGTCGATGGACGCGGACGTGGTGGCGGTCTCGGCGAACAACTGGGGCGGCCCGCCCGTGGGCGCGCTGGTGTTCCGCGACCCGTCCATGCTCGACCTGCTGCCGTCGGTGGCCGTCGAGCCGGGCGCGCGCGGCCCGGAGCGCCTGGAGCTGGGCCCCCACGCCTACCCGCTGCTGGCCGGCCTGGTCGCCTCGGTGGAGTACCTGGCCGGCCTGGACGACGCGGCGGTGGGCCCCCGGCGGGAGAGGCTCCTCACGTCGCTCGGGTCGGTGAAGGCATACCAAGCCGGTCTTCTGGCTAATCTCATCAACGAACTGCGATCGCTCCGTCACGTCATGGTGATCGGCGACGCCATGCGGCGGGTGCCCGCCCTGGCGTTCACGGTGGCCGGCGTGAAGGCCACCGACGGCGTCGAGCACCTGTCCGAGCGCGGCGTGTGCGCGTTCGCCGACTCGGGGCAGCACGGGGTGTTCTCGGTGCTGGGGGTGGGTGAGGTCGGCGGAGCCATCCGCGTCGGGCTCGCCCACTACACGAACGCGGTCGAAGTGGACGAGCTCGTGCGGGCGGTCGCCGAGCTGGGGTGAGAGGCGGGGCTGGGTGGACGACCTGCTGTCTCGGGAGCTCGCCGACCTGGCCGCGCTGCACCGGCTCGCGCCGCTGATGTCGGAGTACCTGCCGACCACGGCGCACGAGCTGCGACCCGCCGCGCTGGCCGCCGTGGTCGACGAGGTGCTGCTCGGCTCGCGCACGGTGGTGGTGGAGTGCGGCTGCGGCGCGTCCTCGGTGGTCCTGGCGAGGCTGCTGGCCCGCCGCGGCTTCGGGCACCTGCTGTCCGTCGAGCACGACGAGCGCACCGCCGCGTTCGTGGCGAGCCAGCTGCGGCGCGAAGGCCTCGGCCACGTGGCCCGGGTGGTCCACGCGCCGCTCTCGCCCCACCCGGCGGCCCTGGGCAACGCGCAGTGGTACCACCCGCGGCTCGTGCACGACGAGGTGTCGGCGTTCGTCGAGCGGTACGGCCTGGTGGACCTGCTCCTCGTGGACGGCCCCCTGCTGGGCGACGCGCGCTACCCGGCGCTGCCGGTCTTCCGGGGCGTGCTGGCGCCCGGCGCGGCGGTCCTGGTGGACGACGCGGAACGGCCCGGCGAGCAGACCGTGCTGGTGCGGTGGGCCGACGAGTTCGCCCTGCGCTTCCGCACCACCCCGCGCACGTTCCTGGCCACCGCGACGGCGCTCGACTGACCCGCGGGGCAGCCCCCGCCCTCAGACCGCCAGCACCACCTTCCCGAACACGTCGCCGCCCTCCAGCGCCCGGTGCGCGTCCGCGGCCCGCCCGATCGGCAGCACCCGGTCCACGACCGGCTCCACCCGCCCGTCCGCGATCATCGGCCACAGGTGCTCCCGCACCTCCGCGACGATCCGCCCCTTCCCGTTCGGCCCGTCCACCGGCCGGAAGCGCAGCCCGGTCCCGCTCACCGTCCCCCGCTTCGCCAGCAGCTTCCCGATGTTCAGCTCGGCCTTCACCCCGCCCTGCATCCCGATGACCACCAGCCGCCCGTCGGGGGCGAGCACGTCCACGTTCCGGTCGAGGTAGGCCGCGCCCATGTTGTCCAGCACCACGTCCGCCCGCCCGACCTCGGCGACGAAGTCCTGCTCGCGGTAGTTCACCAGGACGTCCGCGCCCAGCTCGGCGCACCGCGCCAGCCGCTCCGGCGACCCCGCGGTCACCGCGACCCGCGCGCCCAGGGCCTTCGCCACCTGGATCGCGTGCGTGCCGATGCCGCCCGCGCCGCCGTGCACCAGGAACGTCTCGCCGGCCGACAGCCGCGCCAGCATCACCACGTTCGACCACACCGTGCACGCGACCTCCGGCAGCGACGCCGCCGTCACCAGGTCCACGCCGCCGGGCAGGGGCAGGAGCTGCGCGGCGGGCACCGCGACCAGCTCCGCGTACCCGCCGCCGGCCAGCAGCGCGCACACCTCGTCGCCCACCCGCCAGCCGGTGACCCCGGGCCCCAGCGCGGCGACCGTGCCCGAGCACTCCAGGCCGATCACGTCCGTGGTGCCCTCCGGCGGCGGGTAGTGGCCCTGGCGCTGGAGCAGGTCGGCCCGGTTCACGGCCGTCGCCGCCACCTCGACCAGCACCTCGCCGGGCCCCGGTACGGGGTCCGGCACCTCCGCCCACGTCAGCGCGTCCGGCCCGCCGGGTTCCCGAGTGGTGATCGCTCGCATGGACCCGACGGTAATCCGCTGGCCCGCCCGCCGCCCGGTCGCCACCATCGACCGGCATGAACCACTGGCCGTTCCACGACCTGGTGCTCCGCACGCCGCGCCTGGAGCTGCGCCCCGACGACGACGAGGGGCTGCTCGAACTGGCCGACCTGGCGCTCGGCGGCGTGCACCGGCCCGACTGGACCCCGTTCGGCGTGGCCTGGACCGACGCGCCGCCGGAGCTGGTCCCGCGCAACACCCTCCAGTTCCACTGGGGCGTGCGCGCGGCCCTGTCCCCGGCGAGCTGGACGCTGAACTTCCTGGTCAGGGCTGATGGGAAGGTCATCGGCTCGCAGGGGCTCGGCGCCGACGACTTCGCGGTGCTGCGCGAGGTCAAGACCGGGTCGTGGCTCGGGCTGGCGCACCAGGGCAAGGGCTTCGGCACCGAGATGCGGGCGGCCGTGCTGGCGTTCGCGTTCGACCACCTCGGGGCGCTCACGGCGCGGTCGAGCGCGTTCGACGACAACCTGCCGTCGCTGGGCGTGAGCCGCAAGCTCGGCTACCGCCCGGACGGCGGTTTCGTGCAGGTCCGGCGCGGTGAGCGGGCCTCGCAGACGCGGCTGCTGGTGACCCCGGGGACGTTCCGCCGGCCCGGCTGGGAGCTGTCGGTGAGCGGCGTCACCCCGTGCTTGCCGCTGCTCACGGGCTGAGAACCCGCCGACCGACGGATTGATTTCGCCCCCGCCGCTTGTGAGGGTTCGGCATCCGAGTGAAGGGGACTCGTTCATGTCAGCAAGAACCGGGATCCGGCGCGCGGCGGTCCTCGCCGCGTCAGCGTCCCTAGTCCTGACCGCCGTGCCGGCCGGCAACGCCGCGCCGGCGAAGCTCGACGGGCCGCAGTTGGCCAAGAAGCTCACCAAGAGCGTCACCCTGGACGGCGTCAACCGCCACCTGATCGCCTTCCAGCGCATCGCCGACCGCACGGGCGGCTCGCGCGCGGCGGGCACGCCGGGCTACGACGCCAGCGTCGAGTACGTCGTGGGCAAGCTGCGCGGCGCCGGGTTCGACGTCACGACGCCGGAGTTCACCTACCCGGTCCAGATCACCGACGCGGCCGTCGCGAAGGTCGGCTCCACGACCTACGAGAACATCCCGCTGGAGTTCTCGCCGCAGACGCCGGTCGGCGGCGTCACCGGCCCGCTCCGCGTGATCCCCACGAGCGACGCCACGCCCGGCTGCGAGGCCACCGACTTCGCGGGCCAGGACTTCACCGGCGCGATCGCCCTCGTCCCGCGCGGCGCCTGCACGTTCGACATCAAGCACCGCAACGCCGCCGCGGCGGGCGCGGTCGCCGTGGTCGTCTCCAACAACGCCGAGGGCACCCTCGCCGGCGTCACGCTCGGCGCGCCGGGCGTCGTGCCGACCGGCGGCGTGACCCGCGCCGACGGCGCCGCGCTGGCCGCGCGGGCGGGCGAGCCCGTCACGGTGGACCTGCGCTACCACGAGGAGGAGCGCGTCTCGCGCAACGTCATCGCGCAGACCCGGACCGGCCGCAAGGACAACGTGGTCGTGGCGGGCGCCCACCTGGACAGCGTCGAGGTCGGCGCGGGCATCAACGACAACGGCACCGGCTCGGCCGGCCTGCTGGAGACCGCCCTCCAGCTCGGCGGCTCGCCGAAGGTGAACAACGCGGTGCGGTTCGCCTGGTGGGGCGCCGAGGAGCTGGGCGTGATCGGCTCGGCGAAGTACGTGCGGTCGCTGACGTTCGAGCAGCAGCTCGACATCGCCCTGTACCTGAACTTCGACATGATCGGCTCGCCGAACGCGGCGTACTTCGTCTACGACGGCGACGACTCCGACGGCGTCGGCGCGGGCGCGGGCCCCTACGGCTCGGCGCAGATCGAGCAGGCGTTCGTCGAGTACCTGGAGGTCGAGAAGGGCGTCCCGACCGAGGGCACGGACTTCAGCGGCCGCTCGGACTACGGCGAGTTCATCGCCAACGGCATCCCGGCCGGCGGCCTGTTCACCGGCGCCGAGGGCGTCAAGACGGAGGCCCAGGCGGCCAAGTGGGGCGGCACGGCGGGCATCGCCTACGACCCGAACTACCACGGGCCGGGCGACAACCTGGGCAACGTCGACCGCAAGGCGCTGGACCGCAACTCCGACGCGCTCGCGTGGGTGACGGCGTCGTACGCGATCAGCACCGAGGCCGTCAACGGCGTCCCGCCGCGGTCGAAGCGTGCGGAGGCCCGCGCGGCGGCGGCGCGTTCGCTGCACGTCGAGGAGCACCACCACTCGCACGCCGACGTGGCGTGACGACCTGAGCGGACGGGGCCGGCCCTCTCGAAAAGGGACCGGCCCCGTTCCGCTTCCGTGCGTAGCTTGGCACCATGCGACGCCTGTTCCCGCTGCTGCCGGTCCTGCTCGTGGTGGCGTGCTCGGCGGGGCCGACCTCATCGGCCGAACCGCCGCCCCCGTCGTCGCCTTCGTCACCTTCGTCGTCCTCGCGGTCCCCGGTGGTCGCGCCCACGGCGCCGGACGACGCCGTCGAGGTGCCGCCGGACCCGCTGGCCGACCTCCGGGACCGCGACGTGTGCGCCGTCCTCGACCCGGTCAGGCACGACCCGGACAGCGAGTTGAACGGCTGCCAGACGTACTTCGGCCCGTACATGAGCCACCCCCGGGGGAGCTACTACCCCTGGATCGGGGTCGTGGCGGGCGTGCGGGTTCCGGAGTCGCGCGAGGGTCAGGAGGTCGTGGACCTGGGCGACGGCCTCGTGGTCCACGTGGGCGAGTGCGGGGAGACCCAGGTCTTCGACGTCCAGCTCACCGACGAGCACGTCCTCGAGTTCACCCTGAAAGGGGCCGGGCCGGAAGGGTTGAAGGCGCCGCAGGCCTGGATGGAGGAGCACATCTGCCCGAACACCCCCGACCTGGTCCGACAGCTGGAGCCGACCCTGCGCGAGCTGCCGCTCCACCCCGAGGGCGCGTTGGCCGACCCCTGCGCGGCGGCGCCCGGGTTCACCGACCTGATCGGCGGCGGCGAGGCCACCCGGACGAAGCGGTACTCCGACCCGCCGCGCGACGTGATCGACGAGTGCGACGTCGTCGGCCCAGGGGGCGGCGTGTGGGTCGAGTTCCGCGCGCCCAGCCCACCTTCCCCCTCCACCAACCCGCGCGTTCGGACCGAGACCCTGGCCGATCGCCAGGCGGAGGTCGTCCCGGCGAAGAAGGACGGGGAGAAGACGTGCCACGTGACCTGGCACCAGCGCAACCGCGCCGAGGGCGACCCGACGGGGAGCGCCCGCGTGGTCTTCCGGCTGCCGGAGGGCAATGACGGGGATCCGTGCCCGAACGCCGAGAAGGCGGCGGTGGCGGTGATCGAGGAGCTGGACCGGTGACCGCCGCCCCGCCCCCCCGCGTGGTCCGGGACCCGCGCCGCGCCTGCTCCCGCTGCTGCCGGTCCTGCTCCTGGCGGCGTGCACCGCGAGGGGGCGCTGCCGCCGGTCCTCGCGAACCGCGACCCCTCGACCCGGCACGCCCCGCTACCCCCGCGTGTCGCGGGGCCGCCCACCCCCGGCGGCCCGCTGTTCGGCGGTCAAGGCGCGCTCCACCCAGTCGAGGAACGCGGGGAGCTTCCTGTCGTCGCCGAAGCAGTCCCGCTCGGTGCCCACGATCTCGTGCTCGAGGTGCGGCCACTCCAGCCGCAGGGCGTTGTAGTGCGCCTGCCCCACCCGCTCGGCGGGGTGGTGGCGCACGTAGTCGTCGAGCAGGTCGAGGTACCGGCTGACCAGGTCCACGACACCCCCTCGCGCCGAACGCCGGAGCAGGTCATCCCGCGCCTCGGCCGGAGCATTGCCCCACGGAGGGGCGCGACCACCCCGCGAGGGACGGTCACACCCCCTCCGACCTGCGGAAGCGGAGGGATTTGAACCCCCGGACGGTTGCCCGTCTCCCGCTTTCAAGGCGGGTGCATTCGGCCGCTCTGCCACGCTTCCCGATGTGCCGGCAGCAGGCTACCCGTCGACCCCCCGCAGGTGCGCGATGACCCGGTCGAAGACCTTCGCCAGCACCTCCTGCTCCTCCCTCGACAGCAGGTCGATCATGTGCTCCCGCACCCCCTCCACGTGCGTGGGCGCGGAGCCCTCCAGCACCGCCACGCCCTTGTCGGTCAGCTCGGCGAACACGCCGCGACCGTCCTCGGGGCACTCGCGCCGCCGCAGGAGGCCTTCCTTCTCCATCCTGGCCACCTGGTGCGACACCCTGCTCTTGGACGACGCCACCTCGTCCGCCAGCTGCGACATCCGCATCCGCCGCCCCCGGCGTTCGGACAGCCGCACCAGCACCTCGTAGTCGGCCAGCGACACGCCGTGCCGCTCCTGCAGCTCCCGGTGCAGGCGGTCCTCCAACATCGACGCCCCGACCACGTAGTTGCGCCAGGCGCGCATCTCCCCGGCGTCCAGCCAGCGCGGCTCCTGCTCAGTCACGTCCACAGGCTATGCCCGCACATCTCCGTTAACGGACGATCCACGTACATGTCTGGTGCGCGTCAGCTCGGCGAGGCAAACTCCTCCGCCGTAGCGCGCCCTCCTACCGGGGCGCGGCCAGGGAGGACCCCCACATGACCTCGTTGAACCGGCGCGTCGCCGCGCTCGTGGCGACGGCCGCGGCGGCGCTCGCGGTGACCGTCGCGCAGATCCCGGCACAGGCCGACAACAAGCCGTCACGCACGGTGGACGTGCGGTTGATCGGCATCAACGACCTGCACGGCAACATCGAGCCGCCGACCGGGTCGTCCGGTCGGGTGACGCTGTCCGACGGCACCCAGGTGGAGGCGGGCGGCGCCGCGTACAACGCCACCCACATCAAGCGGCTCCAGGCCCAGGTGCGCAACTCCGTGATCGTCGGCCAGGGCGACCTCATCGGCGCCTCGCCGATCATCTCCGCGCTGTTCCACGACGAGCCGACCATCGAGGTCCTCAACCGGGTCGGCATGGACACCACCGCCGCCGGCAACCACGAGTTCGACGAGGGCTACCGGGAGCTGCTGCGCGTGCAGCGCGGCGGCTGCCACCCGACCGACGGCTGCCAGTTCCGGGAGCGCTTCGAGGGCGCCGACTTCCCGATCCTCGGCGCGAACGTGACGCTGGCGGGCAAGCGGGACCTGCCCGCGCTGCCGCCCTTCTGGGTGGAGTTCCGCGACGGCGTGCCGATCGGCTTCATCGGGATGCCGCTGAAGGACGTGCCGATCCTGGTCGACCCGAACGGCATCAAGGAGCTGAAGTTCGGCGACGAGGTCGCCGCCGCCAACCGCTACGCCGACCTGCTGAACTGGATGGGCGTCAAGTCGATCGTCCTGCTCATCCACCAGGGCGACAACACCTCGGGCGGCGGCCCCGACGACTGCCGCACGGTCGAGGGCGGCCCCGGCCGCAAGATCGCCGAGCAGGTCAGCCCGAAGATCGACGCGGTCTTCTCCGGCCACAGCCACCAGCACTACAACTGCACGGTCACCGACCCGGCCGGCAACCCGCGCCCGTTCATCGAGGGCCTGGCGTTCGGCCGCGAGCTGTCCGTGGTCGACCTGAAGATCGACAAGCGGACCCGCGAGGTCGTCCGCTCCGCCACGGTCGCCCGCAACCACGTGGTCACCAAGGACGTCACGCCGGACCCGGAGGTCCAGGCGATCATCGACCTGGCCAAGGCGAAGTCCGGCCCGATCGCCAACCGCCAGGTCGGCACCATCGCCCAGGACGTCCTCCGGGCGCAGAACGCGGCGGGCGAGTCCCCGCTCGGCAACCTGATCGCGGACTCCCAGCTCGCCGCCACGCAGGGCAACGGCGCGGTGCTCGCGCTGATGAACCCCGGCGGCGTGCGCGCCGACCTGTCCCACGCCTCCTCGCCGGCCGGCGAGGGCGACGGCGTGGTCACCTACGGCGAGGCGTTCACCGTGCAGCCGTTCGGCAACATCCTCCAGACGGTCACGCTGACCGGCGCCCAGATCAAGGCGGCGCTGGAGCAGCAGTGGCAGGTCGTCAACGGCGCGCAGCGGCAGATCGTGCTCCAGCCGTCCCGGGGCCTGACCTACTCCTGGTCGGCGTCCGCGCCGATCGGCTCGAAGGTCTCGAACCTCGCCCTGAACGGCACGCCGATCGACCCCGCCGCGAACTACCGGGTCACGATCAACAGCTTCCTCCAGGGCGGCGGTGACGGCTTCAGCACCTTCACCGGCGGCACGGACATCACCGGCGGCGGCATCGACCTCGACGCCTTCACCGCGTACCTGACCGCGAACCCGAACGTCGCCCCGCCGGCGCTCGGCCGCATCACCACCACGCCGTGACACCCGCGGTGAGCGGCCCGACCTCCGGGCCGCTCACCGTTCGCAACCACCACGAATCGCATTTCACCAGTTCAGGGCTTTGCCGACGGGTTGCGGGCGGCACCGATCAGGCGCATCCTCGAAGCAGGACCTGCCGGCGGTGGAAAGCCCGAGCGAACCACCGGGGCACGCCCGGAAGGGACAGGTGGTGCGGTGCGGACAAGACCACGCGGTGACGAACCACGTTCGACCGCGACCCCGCGACCGGCACGGCCTCAGACCGTCCCGACCGTGAGCGCGAGCGGTGAGCACGGGGTTTCGAGCGCGCAGCACCCCTGGTGACCTCGACGCGCTTGACGCTGTTGACCCGGTTGCCTCAGGGCGTCGTCTTCGAGCCGACGCCGACCGAGGTCCACGCCGACCCCGTGGGGAACGGTTTCGCCACCTCCACAACTGGAAAACCCGGGTGCGGTGCCCCGACGTCGGGCTCCGCACCCGGGCTTCGACGTGCCGAGCCCGATCGGCCTTGCTGGGAGGACGCGGTGCAGTTCAACGAGAACGCCGAACTCGACACGTCGCAGGTCACGGACCAGCGCGGGGTCGGGGGCCGGGTCGCCCTCGGCGGCGGCGGGCTGGGCATCGTCGGCCTGATCATCTACTTCGTCCTGTCCCAGATCGGCGGCACCGGGCAGCTTCCCTCCGGCTCGGGCTTCGGCGACGTGGGCCGGGACCAGCAGGTCGGCTCCCAGGCCATCGCGGAGAAGTGCCGGACCGGCGCGGACGCCAACCGCGAGACCGACTGCCGGGCGGTCGCGTTCATCAACTCCATCCAGGCGTTCTGGAGCGACCAGTTCGCCCGGTCGGGCCGCACCTACGAGCGCGCCCAGACCAACTTCTTCTCCGGCGGCGTGCAGACCCGCTGCGGCAACGCCAGCTCCGCGGTGGGGCCGTTCTACTGCCCCGCGGACGGGCAGGTCTACATCGACCTGTCCTTCTACCAGGAGCTGGAGCAGAAGTTCGGCGCGGCCGGCGGCCCGTTCGTCGAGGCGTACATCCTCGCCCACGAGTACGGCCACCACGTGCAGAACCTGCTCGGCACCTCGGACCGGGTGGGCCAGGAGTCCGGTCCCACGTCCGGCTCCGTGCGGCTGGAGCTGCAGGCCGACTGCTACGCGGGCGCCTGGGCCAACCACGCGCAGAACGTGCCCACCGGGTCCGGCAAGCCGCTGATCACGGGCGTGACGCAGGACGACGTGAACGCGGCGCTCGACGCGGCGGCCCGCATCGGCGACGACTACATCCAGAGCGAGCTGGGCGGCGGCCGGGTCGACACGACCCAGTTCACCCACGGCTCGTCGGCGCAGCGCCAGAAGTGGTACACCACCGGCTACCAGACCGGCGACCCGGCGCGCTGCAACACCTTCGACACCAACGACCTCGGCTGACCGCCGGGTCCACCCCCTCGCGAGGCACGCGCCGGCGGCACCCGGTGTAGGAAGTGCCACACCACGCTTCACCCGACGCGGTGTTAACGTCCGCTGATCGGACCAACCGCACGACAGGGGGAGCAGCCGTGACGACGCTGGAGGCGGTCCTCGTCGTCCTGGCCGGTGTCTTCGCCGGCGGCATCAACACGGTGGTCGGCTCCGGCACCCTGGTGACGTTCCCGGTGCTGCTCGCGGTCGGCTACCCGCCCGTGGTCGCGAACGTCTCCAACAGCCTCGGCCTGGTGCCCGGCTCGCTCAGCGGCGCGTGGGGTTACCGGCGCGAGCTGTCCGGGCAGGCGGGTCGGGTCAAGCGGCTGCTGCCCGCCTCGGTGCTCGGCGGCGTGCTCGGCGCGATCCTGCTGGTGGTGCTGCCGGAGGACGCGTTCTCCGCGATCGTCCCGGTGCTGATCGCGATCGCGCTGGTGCTGGTGGTGTTCCAGCCGTGGCTCAACCGCAAGCTGGCCGAGCGCGAGCGCCACGAGCACGGCGGCCTCGCGCTGTGGGTCGGCGTCTTCCTCGCGGGCGTGTACGGGGGCTACTTCGGCGCGGCCCAGGGCGTGCTGGTGATGGGCCTGATGGGCGTGCTGATGGACGAGCACATCCAGCGGATGAACGCCCTGAAGAACGTGCTGACCGCGTTCGTGAACCTGGTCGCGGGCGTGCTGTTCATCTTCATCGCGGACGTGGCGTGGCTCGCCGTGCTGCTGCTCGCCGTCGGCTCGGTGATCGGCGGCCAGATCGGCGCCAAGGTCGGCCGCCGACTCCCACCGGTCGCGCTGCGCGCGGTCATCGTGGTGGTGGGAGTCGTGGCCATCGTCCAGCTGCTCACCCGGTGAAGGACCGGGCCGCCGCCAGGAACGCCTCGTTCTCCTCGACCTCGCCGATCGTCACGCGCGCGCCGTCGCCGGCGAACGCCCGCACGACCACCTTGTGCGCCAGGCAGTGCTCGTTGAACGCCGCGGTCCGCTCACCCAGCGGCAGCCACACGAAGTTCGCCTGCGACTCCGGCACCTCGAACCCGGCGGCCAGCAGCTCCGACCGCACCCGCGCCCGCTCGGCCACGATCCCGCGGCAGCGCGCCATCAGCTCGTCCTCGGCGTCCAGCGAGGCCAGCGCCGCGACCTGCGCCAGCGCGTTCACGCTGAACGGCACGTAGACCTTGCGCAGCGTCTCGGCCACCTCGGGCGAGGCCACGGCGTAGCCGACGCGCAGCCCGGCCAGCCCGTATGCCTTGGAGAAGGTGCGCAGCACGGCCACGTTGTCCCGCCCGGCCGCCCACTGGGCCTTGGCGAACTCCACGCCGTCCGGCACGTCGGGGTCGTCGACGAACTCCTTGTAGGCCTCGTCGACCACGACCAGCACGTCGGAGGGCACGCGGTCGACGAACCGCTCCAGCTCGGCGGTCGTGAGCGCGGTGCCGGTGGGGTTGTTCGGGTTGCACACGAACACCAGCCGCGTCCGGTCGGTGATCGCGCCCGCCATCGCGTCGAGGTCGAGGCCGTGGCCCGCGGTCAGCGGCACCTTGGCCTGTCGCGCCCCGACCACCGCGGTGATGATCGGGTACGCCTCGAACGAGCGCCACGGGAACACCACCTCGTCGGCCTCGGTGCAGGTCGCCTGCACGAGCTGCTGGCACAGCGTCACCGAGCCGCAGCCGACGGCGACCTGGCCGGCGGGCACACCCAGCTTGTCACCCAGGCGCGCCACGAGGTCGGTGGCGGCGGTGTCGGGGTAGCGGTTCACGGCGGTGGCCGCGTCCGCGATCGCCCGCACCACGCTGGGCAGCGGTCCGGCCGACACCTCGTTGCTGGCCAGCTTGACGGCGCCGGGCACGGTCCTGCCGGGCACGTAGCTGGGCAGGGCACCGAGGTCGGCACGGGTTCGCACGGTCATCCAAGGGCTCCCTTCGGGATTCTGACCTGGACGTTATCCCGTGGTTGAGCCGAACGGGCACACCTGTCGTCTGGTTGCTCACGTTGACTGCCGTTCACCCCCTCGTGGAAGGGTTGGCGCATGACACCTACCCGCACCGAGACGATCTCCCTCACCGACGGCCGTGAGCTGACGCTGACCGTCGCCGAGCCGGAGAACGCCGTCCGCGGCGGCCTGGTCGTGCTCCACGAGGCGCGCGGCGTGACCGACACCGTCCGCGGTCTGGTGGGCGGGCTCGCCGCCGAGGGGTGGCTCGCGGTGGCGCCGCACCTGTACGACGAGGTGTCCGGCGAGGAGGCGCCCGCGGTGGTGAGCGGCCTGTCGGGCGAGGACGTGCTGGCCGACACGGACGTGGCGTTCGTCTGGTTGGAGCAGCGCGGCGTCGGGCGGGACCGCGTTGGTGTCATGGGCTTCGACCTCGGCGGGACGGTCGCGATGGTGGTTGCGGGAAGCCGAACCATCGGCGCGGCGGTCACCGTGGGTGGCGGCGGGATCGTGGAACCGCTGGCCGAGGGGCTGCCGTCGCTGGTGGCGGTCGCGGAGGAGCTGACCTGCCCGTGGCTGGGGCTCTACGGCGACGACGACCCCGACATCCCGGTCGGCGACGTGGAGAAGCTGCGCGACGCGGCGGCCGCCGCGCCGGTGGCCACCGACGTGGTCGGGTTCGCGCGCACCCCGAACCGCCCCGGCGCCGACCCGGACGTCGACCCGGAGGCCTGGCAGCGGGCCCTGAACTGGTTCGACTCGCACCTGCGCTAAGCCTCTTGTCGGCGGCTTGGAACCGAACGGGCTTCCCGGTACATCTAAGGGGAGCGTCCGGAACGCCTGATTCGGTCGCGGCCGGCTAACGCGCGGAGCGGCTGCTGCGAATCGCAGTGCAGGGGGTAAGTGATGAGCGACGGGAACACGGTTCCTCTGATGGCGGGAGCACCGACGGTGCAGGTACCGGCTGGTTTCACGCCGTCCGCGGCGGGGCAGCCCGCCGCCGTGCCGCCACCTGTCGCACCACCACCCGCCTCGACGCCCGACCCGACCGGTGCGACGACGGTGACCCTGTCCGCGCCGTTCGCGCCCGCACCGGGTTCGACCGCGCCCGCGACGAGCACCCCGGCCGAGCCCGTGCCCGCGGTGACCGAGCCCGCGGCCGGCACCCCGGCGGCGCCCGAGCCCACGGTGGTCATGCCCGCGGCCGGGCCGACCACCGCGCCGGCCACGACGCCGACCGCCGCCGAACCGACCACCCCCGGACCCGCGCCGGCCGAACCGGCGACCTCTGGCCCGGCGGCCCCCGCGCCGGCGACTTCAGGCCCGGTGACCTCGGGTCCGGCGGCCCCCGAACCGGCCACTTCTGGCCCGGCGGCCCCCGAACCGGCCACTTCTGGCCCGGCGGCCCCCGGCCCGGCGACCTCGGGCCCGGCGACCTCCGAGCCGGTGACCTCCGCACCCGGGGCCTCCGCCCCCGCGACGGCGGACCCGGCCGCCCCCGTGCCCGCGGACAGCTTCGCCGAGGCGGCGAAGACCGACCTGGACAAGGCCAACACCGCGCTGGACGCGGTGGACAAGCAGGCCGTTCAGCTGGACCTCGACCGGCAGGGCATCGAGGACCTGCTCAAGCTGGTCTCGCAGGCGCGCGGCCTCGTCGACAGCGTGCACGCCAAGGCGGCCAGCGACCTCGACATCGAGCTGAAGTTCGGCAACAACTGGGTCAGCGAGGCGATCAGCCGCAGGCTGCGCGAGGTCGCGGTCGGCGACGAGTCGTCGGCGGTCAACGTGATCGGCGACTTCATGCAGGTCCTGTTCGAGGTCGAGGAGACGATCCGCAGGGCCGCGCGCAACCTCCAGGAAGCCGACGACGACGCGGCCGACACCTTCGGTTCCGCTGGGGAGGCCAAGGGCTGATGGGCGACAACAACCACGGGGGCCGCCACAACGGCGGTCACGGTGGCCACCACGGCGGTGGCCACAACGGCGGTCACGGTGGCCACCACGGCGGCGGTCACCACAACGGCGGGCAGGGCGGCCAAGGCAACGGCGGCCACGACAAGCCCAGCGACCTCGGCCAGCCGGTCGACTGGATGACCTACTCCCACCAGCAGCTGTGGGACATGATCAACACCGGCGTCGACCTCAGGGCCGCCGGCACCGCCCAGGCCGACTGGACCGCCGTGGGCCAGGCGCTCGGCGAGGTTCGGGACCTGCTGGCCACCGCGATCAACCGCTCCGCCCAGGCGTGGGAGGGCGGCACGGCCGACCGCGCCCGCGAGGCCCTGGAGTCGGTGGAGAAGTGGGCGCTCAACACGAGCGAGCACGCCGAGAACGTGGCCAAGTGCATCGCCACCGAGATCGAGCACGTGCAGACGGCGCGCGAGATGATGCCGCCGCCCGCGCCCGCGCCGCCGGTGGTCAACCCGGTCGGCGAGGCGGCGGCCGGGCCCGCGCCGATCGCCGCCACGCCCAGGTCCCCGCTGGTCTCCGGCGGCGGCCTGGCCTACGACGTGCCGGCCCGGCCGGACGCGGTCCAGCCGGTGCACGGCGCCACGACCGGCCACTCGGGCACGACCGCGCCGCGCCCCAACGCCTTCGCCGACGTCGACAGCATCGCCGCGCCCACGATCGGCGCCGTGGTGGTCGCCGACGCGACGCACCGCCAGGCCGCCGAGGTCATGGCGATGTTCCAGCAGAACTCCTACGCGGTCGACCGGACCGTGCCCTCGTTCAGCCCGCCGACCAACCCGGTCGCGCCGCCCACGCCGCCCGCGGTGACGACGATCCCGCCGACGACGGCGCCGACGACGGGCGCGGACGGCAACCCGGTCGTGGTGAACAACACCCCCGCGTCCCAGCAGCAGCAACAACAGCAGGCCAACCAGCGGCCCGCCGGCGCGCCCGCGCAGCAGCAGTTCGGCCGCGGCGGCTTCGCGGGCGGCCGGGGCGGCTACGGCGGTCGCGGCGGCGTGCCCACGCCCGTGGTCGCGGGTGGTGGCGGTGGCGGCGGTGGCACGGCCCTGGGCAGCCCCGGTGTGGTCAGCGGCGCGCTCGGCGACCGCGGCGGCCCCGCCAACCCGGGCAGCGTGACCAGCCAGTTCCAGGCGCCGAAGTCGGTGACGCCGCAGGCGGGCATGATCGGCGCCGCGCCGATCGCCGCGCCGCCGCCCGTCGCGGGCGCGAACGACGACCGCGACCGCAACCGCCCCGGCTACCTCGAAGACGACGACAACGTGTTCGCCGCAGACCGCAAGGCCGCACCACCGGTGATCGGACTGTGACCGAGCGCGTCTTCCGGCTCAGCGAACTGGAGTTCTTCCTGCTCTGGTGGTCCGTCCACGGCGACGCCCACCCGGTGCCGCTCGGCGCCAGGCACTTCGGGCACACGCGGGCGGAGCGCGAGCGGCTCGTCGAGAGGGCGTCCCGCGACCTGGCGGCGCGGGGCCTGGGCACCGTGCGGCGGCCGGACGGCGACCTGTACGGGCTGCTGCGCGGCCTGGCCGAGTTCGAGGTGGGCCTGGAGGTCTTCTTCACCCTGCGCGGCGCCCGGGCGCGCGGCCTGGCCACCGCCGCGTGGCACGGCGCGTTCGCGGGGCGGCTCGGCGACCAGGTGCAGGTCACCGGCTTCCGGCCGACCGCGCTCGCCGCGACCACGGTCAACACCCTGCCGCCCGCCCCGCCCGGCGGCGGCCGGTCGGTGAACGTGCGGTGGGACGACTACCTGGCCGCGGGCCGCGCGGGCGAGGTCGACGGCTCGGAGGGCTTCCTGGACGTGCTGCGCGGCGTCGGCCTGCGCGAGCCGGAGGCGAACACCCTGATGCGCGCCGTGACCACGCGCAGCGGCGGCGGCCAGGTCGGCGTGATCGCCCGCAACCGGGCCGGCTACCTGCACCCGACCGGCGCGGCGGTGTCGTGGCTGGACACCGCCGAGGGCCGCTACCTGGTGCGCCGCGACGACGGCTGGCTCGTGGTGGCGCCCACCGACGCCCCCCGGCTGATCTCCGCGGTCGAGCGACTGGTGGCGGTCGCCGGCCGGAACTGATCCGGTGTGTGGGTGCGACCTGTGGTTCCGCGGCGGTTCTTCGGCTAGGAACTGCAGGTATGACCGAGATGCGTGCCGGCACCGCCGCCGGCGAGGCGGAAGTCCTGTGGCGCCCGGACCCCGACCGGGTCGCGGCGAGCAGGATGACCGCGTTCCGCTCCGCCGTGGCCGAGCGCCACGGCCTCGACCTGCCCGACTACGAGTCGCTGCGGCAGTGGTCCACCTCCGACCCGGAGGGGTTCTGGGGCGCCGTCGCCGAGTTCTTCGGGGTGCTGTTCCACCGCGGGTACGACCGCGTGCTGCCGGACGCGTCGATGCCCGGCGCGACCTGGTTCCCCGGCGCGACCCTGAACTACGCCGAACACGCCCTGCGCGGCCCTGAGGACGCCCTGGCGGTCGTCTTCCACCGCGAGGACGGCCTGACCGCCGAGCTGACCCACGGCGAGCTGAGGCGGCGCGTGGCGGCCGCGCGGGCCGGGTTCGCGTCGCTCGGGGTCGGCGTCGGCGACCGCGTGGTGGCGCTCGTGCCCAACTCGCCGGAGGCGCTGATCGCGTTCCTGGCGGCGGCGTCGCTGGGCGCGACCTGGTCGTCGTGCTCGCCGGACTTCGGCGTCCGGGCGGTGTCCGACCGGTTCGCCCAGATCGAGCCCAAGGTCCTCGTCGCGGTCGACGGCTACCGGTACAACGGGCGGGCGTTCGACGTGCGGCCGACCGTGGAGCGGCTGAGGTCGGAGATCCCGTCCCTGCGCGCCACGGTGGTGGTCGACTACGTGGGCGGCACCCCGCTGCCCGGCGCGGTGACCTGGGACTCGCTGCTGGCGGACCACGACGGGGCCGAGCTCGCCTTCGACCCGGTGCCGTTCGACCACCCGCTGTGGGTGCTGTACTCGTCGGGCACGACGGGGCTGCCCAAGGGCATCGTCCAGGGGCACGGCGGCATCGTGCTGGAGCACCTGAAGATGCTGGCCCTGCACAGCGACCTGGGCCCGGAGGACCGGTTCTTCTGGTTCACCACCACCGGCTGGATGATGTGGAACTACCTCGTCTCCGGCCTGCTGGTCGGCTCGACGGTCGTGCTGTTCGACGGCAGCCCCGCGCACCCCGACCTGGACGTGCTGTGGAGGTTGGCCGAGGAGCACCGGGTGACGTACTTCGGCACGTCCGCCCCCTACATCCAGTCGTGCCTCAAGGAGGGCCTGAACCCGGCGGCGGCGCACGACCTGTCGTCCCTGAGGGCCGTGGGCTCCACCGGCGCGCCGCTCACGCCCGAGGGCTTCCGGTGGATCGCGGACGCGGTCGGCCGGGACGTCCAGATCGCCTCGGTCTCCGGCGGGACCGACCTGTGCACGGCGTTCGTGGCGGCGGCCCCCGACGTGCCGGTCTGGCTGGGCGAGCTGTCCTGCCGGGCGCTGGGGGCGGCCGTCGAGGCCTACTCCGAGGCGGGGGAGCCGGTCGTCGACGAGGTCGGCGAGCTGGTGATCACCAAGCCCATGCCGTCCATGCCGGTGTTCTTCTGGGGCGACGAGGACGGCGCCAAGCTCCACGACGCCTACTTCTCGACCTTCGAGGGCGTCTGGCGGCACGGCGACTGGATCCGCATCACGGACCGGGGCTCGGCGGTCATCTACGGCCGCAGCGACTCCACCCTCAACCGGGGAGGGGTCCGCATGGGCACCAGCGAGTTCTACCGAGTGGTGGAGAGCACACCGGGAGTCCTCGACTCGCTCGTGATCGACACGTCCGGGGCCGGCCGCACCGACGGCGAACTCCTCTGCTTCCTGGTGCTCGACGGGGAGACGAACTTCACAGATCTCGAACCGTCCCTGCGCGCCGAGCTGAGGACCAACCTGTCGCCCCGCCACGTCCCCAACAGGTTCATCGTGGTCGAAGAGATCCCCAGGACCCTGAACGGCAAGAAGTGCGAGGTCCCGGTCAAGAAGATCCTGGCGGGCACCCCGCCCGAGCGGGCGGTGAGCCTGGACGCCCTGCGCAACCCGGAGTCCCTCCGACCTTTCCTGGACCTCGCCGCCCCGTCCGGCAGCTGAACCCCAGGTGAACGCCCCCTCCTGCCGTGGACCCGCTCTGACCTGCGGAGACGCGGTAAGGAGGGGGGCGTTTTGCTAACCGGTCGGGGGCATGTGTAATCTATGCGTCGTAGCCGAGGGCTCCGGGAGGCTTCGCCTAGTCTGGTCTATGGCGCCGCACTGCTAATGCGGTTTGGGTTCACCCCCATCCCGGGTTCAAATCCCGGAGCCTCCGCAACACCTGGCTTCGGCCGGGTGACAACTGAAGAACGATGCGCTCGTAGCTCAACGGATAGAGCATCTGACTACGGATCAGAAGGTTGCAGGTTCGAATCCTGCCGAGTGCACAGCAGGCGAGAGGCCCCCAGGAGAGATCCTGGGGGCCTCTCGCGTTGCCCGTACAGCAGCGAAGTACAGCAACCGTGTCAGCCGGTACCGCCCATCGCGTCGGACAGCTTGCCGTTCGCATAGATAAACTCTTCGTCGGCCGCTTGAGAATTTAAGTAATT